>NZ_WWJX01000337.1 GCF_009865215.1 Streptomyces sp. SID3343
GTGCCGAGCGCGGCGCCGGTCACCGCGAGCGAGCCGCACACGTGCCGCAGCCGCCTCCACTGCGCGCGGCGGCGCACCCGACGGGTCAGGTCGATCGGGAGCGGGCGATACGGGAAATCGGGCGGCTCGGGTACCGCGTCCTCGTCCTCGGCCCCCGGCGCCGTCACCGTCACGCTCATCGCGGCGCCCCCGTCCCCGAAACGACCGTCGCAACGGCCGTCTCGACCACCGACGCGACCCTCGCGCCCGACTCCCGGACCTCGGCCGACCGCGGCCGGTCCACCGACAACATCTCGGCCATCCCGCGCCGCCACGCGAGGGCCACCGCCTCGATCGGCAACCCCAGCGCCTGCGCCGCGTCGTGTTCGTCCAGGCGCGCGTACAACCGCAGTACGACCGCCGCCCGCTCGACCCGCCCCAACCGGTCGAGCGTGCTGAACGGCTCGCCCGCGTCCGCCGGTTCACCCTGATACCCGCGCGGCCCCGGACGCCACGGGTCCAGATAGCCCCGCAGCAGCGCGTGCCACGCGGTCCGGACCGGGTCCTCGCTCGGCAACCGGCTCCACTTCAGACAGGTATGCACCAACGCGCGCTCGACCCGACGCTCCGCGCGCCGACGATCGCCCGTCAAAAGGTCGGCCGCGTGCAGCAGTTGCGCACCGACGGTGTGTACGAAGACGTCGAACTCGCGAGCCTCGCGCTTGCGCACGATCCCCTCCCGCAGGTCTGCCGAGCGGATGCCCCGGTGCAGTGACCCGAGCCGACCCGTTGCCGTTGCCGCTCTGTTACCTCTGCTGCCCCACACTTGTTCGGGTAGTCGCGTGTCGCGACATATCGCCCCTCGGTACCGCATGCCCGGCGCCGGCGCCCCACTTCGGTGACGGCGCCGGAACCCTGCGTTGACGCAACGGTAAAACTTCGGACACCCCTTGCGGGGTGGAATCGCCCAGTCGGGCCCGGTGATCCCGGTCCGCGCAATATCCTCGGAACACCACATCGGATCGACGAACGAGCGGCGATGACACCGGACCAGGCCCCTGACGACCCCACCGGCTCTGCCGACCCGCTGTACGACCGCCTCCAGCACGAGGTGGCGTTGTTCGCGCGGCGCGCGGAACAAACGCGACTGGGCGCCGTCGGAGAACTGCGCAACTCCATGGACCGCGCCGCCTATCTGCTGCTCGGCCGACTGGAGACCGGCGGCCCGATGGGGGTCAAGGCACTCGCGCAGGCGATGTCGATCGACTCCTCCACGGTGACCCGCCAGGTCACCCCGCTGGTCGAACAGGGCCTCGTGGACCGGATCCCCAACCCCGACGACGGCCGAGCCGTCCTGCTCGAACTCTCCACCGAGGGCCGCGACCGCCTGCACCAGGTGCGCCACGCGCGCCAACGCCTGATGGCCGAGATCTGCGCCGGCTGGAGCGACGACGACCGCACCCGCTTCACCGAACTCCTCACCCGCTTCAACACCTCGATGGAACGCCGCCAGTCGCGCACCTGAACCCCCACCCCTCCGCCCCGAACCGAACCACCCGAGCCGGGCCGAGCCGAACCGGTCTGAGCCGGCCTGAACGGAGCCGGGCCGGGCCACCCGGGCCGAACCGAGCGGAGCCGAGCCCCCAGCCCGTCCGGCGTTTGAGGACAAGCCCGCGGCTCGGGAGCGCGAGCCGTCCGGTTCAAACACAGCCCGTCCGGCGCTTGAGGACAAGCCCACCGCAGGCGAAAGAAAAACCCCAACCGCCCGTCCGGCTTCGAGGACACGTGGTGCGACACTCGGCACATGAGCAGTCCTGCCCC
This sequence comes from Streptomyces sp. SID3343, assembly GCF_009865215.1. Classification (GTDB taxonomy): domain Bacteria; phylum Actinomycetota; class Actinomycetes; order Streptomycetales; family Streptomycetaceae; genus Embleya. The sequence continues at coordinate 1,801 of NZ_WWJX01000337.1, forward strand.
CGCCCAGGTGACGTTGCACGACATTCGTATTGCGCGAAAGATGCTCGAAGGGGTCGTCAGGGCAACCCCGATAAGGCCGTGTCGTGCGTTGACCGACCGCCTCGACACGCCCGTGTTCCTCAAGTGCGAGAACCTCCAGCGCACCGGATCCTTCAAGATCCGCGGCGCGTACGTACGGATCGCGGGCCTGTCCGAGGCCGAGCGCGCCCGCGGCGTCGTGGCGGCGAGCGCGGGCAACCACGCGCAGGGCGTGGCCTTGGCCGCCCGCACGCTCGGAGTCGCGTCCACGGTGTTCATGCCGGCCGGCGCGCCGCTGCCCAAGGTGGCCGCGACCCGCTCCTACGGCGCAGAGGTGATCCTCGGCGGTGACAACGTCGAACACGCCCTCGCCGCCGCGCGGGCGTACTCCGACGAGACCGGCGCCGTGTTCATCCACCCCTTCGACCACCGCGACGTCGTGGCCGGCCAAGGCACCGTGGGCCTGGAGATCCTGGAACAGTGCCCGCAGGTCCGTACGATCCTCGTCGGCACCGGCGGCGGCGGCCTGCTGGCCGGAATCGCCGTGGCGGTCAAGGCACTTCGGCCCGACGTCAAGGTGATCGGCGTGCAGGCCGCGTCCGCCGCCGCCTACCCGCCCTCGCTCGCCGCGGGCGTGCCCGTGTCGCTGCCCTCGTTCGGCACGATGGCCGACGGCATCGCGGTCGGCCGCCCCGGCGAAATCCCCTTCGGGCTGATCCGAGACCTCGTCGACGACGTCCGCACGGTCGGTGAGGAATCCCTGTCGCAGGCCCTGCTCCTGTGCATGGAACGCGCCAAACTCGTCGTCGAGCCGGCCGGCGCCGCGTCGGTGGCGGCCCTGCTCGAAGGCGGCGAGTCGATCGAGGGGCCCGTCGTGGCGGTGCTGTCCGGTGGCAACGTGGACCCGCTGTTGATGCTGCGCGTACTCCGCCACGGCCTGGTCTCGGCCGGTCGATACCTGACCCTGCGGGTACGCATCCCGGACCGGCCGGGCGCACTCGCGACGCTGCTGGGCCGACTGGCCGAGACCGACGCCAACATCGTGGCGGTCTCACACGTGCGTACCGAGGCGACGCTGCGCATCGGCGAGGCAGACGTGGACCTTCAACTGGAGACCAAGGGAACCACCCACTGCGCGGCCGTGGTCGAAGCGCTGTACAGCGCCGGATACACGGTAAGCAAAAGCTGAACCACCCGATCAACCAAGCCAAGCCGAGCCGAGCCGAGCCGAGCCGAGCCAGCCGAGCCGAGCCGGCCCAGCCGAGCCAGGCCAAGCCAAGCCGAGCCAAGCCGAGCCAAGCCGAGCAAGGCCGAGCCGAGCAAGGCCAAGCCGAGCCAAGCCGAGCCAGGCCGAGCCGAGCCGGCCCAGCCCAGCCGAGCTGAGCCAGCCGAGCCAAGCCAAGCCGAGCCAGCCCAGCCGAGCCAGCTGGCCGGCCGGCCAGCCGAACCAAGCCAACCCAATCAACCCCACCCAAACCGCACGATCACCCAAACCCGAACCGCACGATCACCAAAGCCGAACCGGCCCCGCCCGCCACCCGGTTGTCGGTGCGGTGTGCTTGAGTCGACTCGCAAGCCATATCCGCCCACGGAGGACGCGATCGAATCCCGCACCGCCTCGATCACCAACGGTCGGTACAGCCGCAGCACGTGACGAGTGGTTGCACCGAGGTGAAAAGCGGTCGCATGCTCGGCGCGTTGGGCGCATGGTGGAGATCACCATCGATCGACCACACCCCTGCCCGACCCGCACGAGGAGTGATCCACCGACATGCAGGAAGCGATCGTCGCCGAAGGTCTCGTCAAGACCTTCGGCTCGGTCCGAGCGCTCGACGGCGTGGACGTGAGTGTGCCCACCGGCACCGTCCTGGGCCTGCTCGGACCGAACGGCGCCGGCAAGACGACATGTGTGCGCGTACTGACCACGTTGCTCAAGCCCGATTCGGGTCGAGCCGTCGTGGCGGGCCACGACGTGCTCAAGAGCCCCAACGCGGTGCGCCGCTCGATCGGCCTCTCCGGGCAGTTCGCGGCGGTGGACGAGTACCTCACCGGCCGCGAGAACCTCCGGATGGTCGGCGAGCTGTACCAACTCAGCGGCAAGGACGCCAAGCGCCGCGCGACCGAACTGCTCGCCCAATTCGACCTGTCCGAGGCCGGGGACCGGCCCACCAAGACCTACTCGGGCGGCATGCGGCGCCGGCTCGACCTCGCCGCGGCGCTCGTGGTCCGGCCGCCCGTGATGTTCATGGACGAGCCCACCACCGGTCTGGACCCACGCAACCGGATGGCGCTGTGGCGGGTGATCGAGGAACTGGTCGCGGGCGGCACGACGTTGATGCTGACCACGCAGTACCTGGAAGAGGCCGACCACCTCGCACACGACATCGCCGTGGTGGACCACGGCAAGGTGATCGCGCGCGGCACCGCCGACCAGCTCAAGGCCAAGGTCGGCGGTGAGCGCGTCGAGGTCGTCGTGCACGACGCGGAGCGGCTGACCGACGCGACCGAGATGCTCGGTGCGTTCGGCAAGGGCGAGATCGGCGTGGTCAAGCTCCAGCGGCGGATCACCGTCCCGGTCACCGGCGGCGCGAAGCTGCTCGCCGAGATCATTCGCGAACTCGACTCGCGCGGCATCGAGATCGACGACATCGGTCTGCGCCGACCGACCCTCGACGACGTGTTCATCTCGCTCACCGGCCACGCCGCCGAGACCGACGACGGCAATACCGCCGACCCGGGCGATACCGACGCCACGGGCGACAGCGACACCGCCGGCGACGGCGCCGAGGCCCCTCGCGGCAGCACGAAGGCGGTGAAGAAGTGATGGCGACCCTGACCGAGTCACCGGCTCCGGCCCCGGCGCCCTTGGGCGCACCCGTCGTGCGCGGCGGCATCGTGCAGTCCGTGCGCGACTCGATCGTGATGACCCGACGGAACCTGATTCGCATGCTGCGGATTCCCGAAATGGTCATTTTCGGGATGATTCAGCCGGTCATGTTCGTGCTGATGTTCGCGTACGTCTTCGGCGGCGCGATCGGCATCCCCGGCGTCGAGGACAAGACGGCGTACCGCGACTACGTGATGGCCGGCATCTTCGCCCAGACCGTCACGTTCGCGACCGCGGGCGCCGGTGCGGGCATCGCCGACGACATGCACAAGGGCTTGATGGACCGGTTCCGCTCGCTGCCGATGTCGCGCGGCGCGGTGCTGACCGGGCGCACGATCGCGGACGCGGTGCAGACCGCGCTGACCATGGTGGTCATGGTGATCTGCGCACTGATCGTCGGCTGGCGGATGCACGACGGTGTGCTCAAGGGAATCGGCGGCCTCGCGCTGCTCCTGCTCCTGGGCTACGCGTTCTCCTGGATCGGCGCGCTGATCGGCCTGTCGGTGCGTACCCCGGAGGCGGCCACGTCGGGCGGGCTGATCTGGCTGTTCCCGCTGTCGTTCCTGTCGATCGCGTTCGCGCCGCCGACCACGCTGCCCACGTTCCTCCAGCACATCGCCTACTGGAACCCGTTCAGCGCGACGGTGCAGGCGGCCCGGGTGCTGTTCGGCACGCCGGGCGCCGATCAGGTGTCGAACGCGTGGCCCATGCAACATCCGGTGTGGGCGTCGCTGATGTGGTCGATCCTGATCATCGTGGTGTTCCGGACCTGGTCGGTGCGCAAGTACCGCTCCGCGGTCTCGTAAGCCACCCGAGCACAGCGGAACGGCCCGACCGGGCACGACGCGTGCCGTCGCGACAGCACTCGGCCCGGCTTCCCGAACCGAGCGGGGGAGCCGGGCCGAGTCGCGTCGTTGCTCAGCCCTTGTAGGGCTTGGCCTTGATGACCTCGACGTCCATGCTCTTGCCGTTCGGGAGCGCGTAGGTCGCGCGGTAGCCGGCCTTCTTGCCGTTGATCGCCTTGCCCAGGGGCGACTGCGGCGAGTAGACCTCGATGTCGGTCACGGCGTCCTCGCGCGAGCCGAGCAGGAAGGTGGTGGGGTCGTCCTGGTCGCCGTCGAAGACGACGGTGACGACCATGCCCGGCTCGACGATGCCGTCGTCGGCAGGCGCCTCGCCGACCTTGGCGTCCTGGAGCAGGCCGATGAGCTGGCGGATGCGCAGCTCCTGCTTGCCCTGTTCCTCCTTGGCCGCGTGGTAGCCCGCGTTCTCCTTGAGGTCGCCTTCCTGGCGAGCCTCTTCGATCTTCACGGCGAGCTCGGCACGGCCGGGACCCGACAGGTGTTCCAGCTCGGCCTTGAGCCGGTCGTACGCCTCCTGGGTGAGCCAGGTGACGCTTGCGCTGGTCTGGGTCACGGGGTGCTCCTCGTAGATCTGCGACAGGGGTTGCGTACAGGTTGCGTACGGGTTGCGTACGGGAGGTGCGCGCGACCGGGGCACGCACGACGCGCGCTACCGGCCTTCACATACATCCAGTACATACACCAGCGCCCCCTCACGGTCCGCGGTGTGAACACCTCGGGTCGGGAGGGGACGAAGCTTCGAGAGTAACAATCTCCCGACGTCTCGGGCAGTCACGGCCGAGTGGGTGACTCAGCCCACTCGTACGTAGTCCACTCGATCAGGCGACGCGGCAGTGGTGCGGCAGTGGTGCGGGACAGTGGTACGGCAGCGATGCGGCGACCGCGAGGGTCACCCGGCACCGCAGTCGCCCCGGCCGCCCCGGTCGAACCTCAGACGGTGTGGCAGTCCTCAAGCTCGGCCGTGTTGGGCTTGCCGGCCGTCTGCAGCGTCTCGGTTCGGTCGATCTTCTTCTCGCCCTTGTCGAACCGCAGTTCGCGACGGCCGACCTCGATGCCGTCCTTGTCCCGCGAGCGCAACACGCACACGGCTTCCTTGTCGGCGTCCTTGCGCACCTCGATCTGCGCCTCCACCGACGAATCGGACGTCACCTCGAAGCTCGGAATAGACCCGCGCACGCCGGGGTTCGCCACATCGAGGCCGATCCAGATCGTCGCGGAGACCAGCAACACCAGGAAGACGGCGAACGCGATCTTGAGACCGCGGTCGTTGCGGGTGGCGCCCTTGCCGTAGCGGGTTGCGGGCGTTGCGCTCACCGTGTCTCCTGCGGGGAAGGGCCCGGGTTTACGCCCGGGCGAGATCTATCGGCCACTATATGTCGGGTGCGAAAGCACCCTCCGACAGGTCCCGGCGGCACGACGGGCCGGCGGGCAGAGGGCACGTGAAGAGGAGCGACGTTTCCGGTGAGTGACGATCGGCTGAGGCTGATGGCGGTGCACGCGCACCCCGACGACGAGTCGAGCAAGGGCGCGGCGACGATGGCGCGGTACGTCGCCGAGGGGGCCGACGTCCTCGTCGCGACCTGTACCGGCGGCGAACGCGGCTCGGTGCTCAACCCCGCTCTCCAGGGCAACCCGGAGATCGAGGCCAACATCCACGAGGTGCGGCGCAAGGAGATGGACGCGGCGCGCGAGATCCTGGGCGTGCGGCAGGCGTGGCTGGGCTGGGAGGACTCGGGCCTGCCCGAGGGCGACCCGTTGCCGCCGCTGCCCGACGGGTGCTTCGCGGTGCTCGACGTGGAGAAGGCGGCCGAGCCGCTCGTGCGGCTGATCCGCGAGTTCCGTCCGCACGTGGTCACCACGTACGACGAGAACGGCGGCTACCCGCACCCCGACCACATCCAGACCCACAAGATCACCATGGTGGCGTTCGACGCGGCCGGTGACCCCGACGCGTATCCCGATTCGGGCGAGCCGTGGCAGCCGCTGAAGCTGTACTACAACCAGGGCATCTCGCTGGCGCGGATCGTCGCGCTGCACGAGGGGATGCTCACCCGCGGTCTGGAATCCCCCTACGGCGAGTGGATCGAGCGCTGGGGCGAGCGCGACGAGCGTGACATCACCACGCGCGTCCCGTGCGCGGACTGGTTCGAGACGCGCGACCGCGCGTTGATCGCACACGCGACGCAGGTCGACCCCGAGGGCTTTTGGTTCCGGGTACCGATAGAGGTGCAGCGCGAGGTGTGGCCGACCGAGGACTACGAACTGGTGCGGTCGCTCGTCGACACCGACCTCCCCGAGGACGACCTGTTCGCGGGGGTACGCGTCGGCGCGAACCGCTGAACCCCTGGTCCTCGGAACCCCTGGTCCTCGGAACCGCTGAACCTCCGAACCGCTGAATCCTCGCGCCGAGCGGCCCCCGGCCGACCGTCCCCGAGCGGTCGCCCGGACCGATCCAAGCCGCCGATGGGCGACCATTGACCCGAACGAGGGCCCGGAGAGCACATCTCCGGGCCCTCGGTGCATACGCGCGGCCGAACGGATGTCACTCTTGAGCACAAGGAGTTCCGATCCAGGAGGTAGTTCGTCATGACACCGCTCGCGCTCCAGCTCGCGGTCGAGGAAAGCAAGGTCACGCCGGGCCTGCTCGGGTTCCTGGTCGTCGCCGGGCTCGGCATCGCGACATGGCTCCTCCTGAAGTCGATGAACCGGCAACTGAAGCGAGTCGACTTCGACCCCGACCACAAGCCCGCCCCCACCCTCCCCGGCCACGACAACGACGCCGCAGCCGCCGAGCAGGCGAAGCAGCGGGAAGGCAACGGCGCGCCCGTCGCCTGAAGGTAGGCGAACTTCGAGTTCACCCTCGGTCCGTATGCGACCTTCGGCGGCCGCATCCCTACTGCGCCGGGTTCGGCCCGCCCTCGCCGGACCGGCTCAGCGCGGCGGCCAGGCCGCCGGGGACGTACGGCGTTGCCGACTGCCTGGCCCGGAACTGCCGGAGCGAGATCCGGGACCAGTCCAAGCCGGCCAGATACTCGGTCAGTACATCGACCCGCTCCCGCAGTACGGCACCACCGTCGAACTCGGCGAAGACCGGCGGGAGGGCTTCGCGAAGCGGCTCGGACTGCTCGGCCGCCGCCGCCAGCAGGCTGCGTAGGACCGTCTCCCACGTGACCGAGCGCAGACTCGTCGACAGGTGCAGCGAGGGCTCGTCGGTGGTCTCGCCGACGTGCACGAATCCGCGCGGGATGTAGAGGCACTCGCCTTCCTTGAGTACCACGTCCAGTACCGGCTCGGTCGGCATCCTCGGGTCGACCGCTTCGACGCGGCTCGGCCAGCGCTTCGTGGGGGCGCTGATCTGCCAGCGCTTGGAGCCGTGCACTTGTCGGAGGAAGACGCTCACCGGGTCGTAGTGGGGAGCTATGCCGCGTGCCCGAGCCGGTGTCAGAAAGGCCGTGCAGTCTGCCTCGTAGCCGGTCTCTCGGGTGAGCGCCGCAGCGAAGCCGGCCACCTCGGGGCTGTAGGTCTGGAGCTCCTCGAGCACCAGAGTGGCGCCCGCCCCGACGGACTCGGTGACCTTCGCGTTGTCGGCCAGCTTTTCGCGGCTCCTGGCATTGCTCCCGCGATCGCGCAGGATGGCCTCGGACGGCAGCAGTTCGCCGTCGCGGAAGAGCCGCACCGAGGTCAACGGAAGGCCGCTGTGGACGAGCCGCTCGGCCGCGTCGAGCGAGAAGACATCGCTGAAGTCGCCCAGACCGGCGCTGACGAAAGGCTCACGCTCCCAGGCGGTCCGGAGCGCTCGGAGATCGTCCACGAGCCGGAGCAAGCCGTCCATGAAGGCCTCCCAGAGTCGGCGGCGTCGAACGGAAACCGGCTTGTGGAGTCCCGGTTACCCGGGATTCCACAAGCCGGTCGGGTCTCCCGCCGGCCTGCGGCCTGACGGGGGGTCAACTTATGCCGGTGCGCCCAGTTGCACACCGCACCACGCGTTGTCCTCGTCGTCGCCCGCGCTGTGCGCCTGCACATCCGGGGTCGCCCCGAGGGTGGAGCCCAGTTGTACGCCGCACGGCGCGTTGTCCTCGTCGTTGCCCGCGCTGTGGGCTTGGACATCCGGGGTCGCCCCGAGGGTGGAGCCCAGTTG
>NZ_WWJX01000338.1 GCF_009865215.1 Streptomyces sp. SID3343
CGATCGTCGATCGTCGATCGTCGATCGTCGATCGTTCCAGACGACGAACAGCAAGCACCGACAGGGTCGTTCGGATGCCATTCGTCTTCTCCGACGGCGTGACCTCGCGAGCGATGACACGATCGCGCCGCCGGACGCGAAGTCCCATATCGGGGCCCGGTCAGACCGAGAGCAGGCGAAGATCCCGACCGCCGCCCGTTTGGTCGTTGCACCGCGCCCCTACACCCATGCGCTCGCCGTGTGGGGAACCAACGGGCGGCCGCCGAGGGGCAGTTGGCGCGTCTCCAAGGAAGGCTCGTCGGCGTCGCGGTGGCCACGTCTGCCGGCCGCGCGTCACCGAGAACCGACGCGGGCCCCGAGCGCGGGGCGGGTGGGACTGTGTAGGGTCCCACCCGCCTGCGGTTTCCGGTCAGGACTCGCAGTCGGTCGTGGTCCCCGAGTCGGCGCCTACGTCGCAGTGGTCGTCACCGTTTCCGCCGAGGAGGGTGTCGAACCCGGGCCCGCCCTGGAGGGAGTCGTTGCCCGTACCACCGTCCAGGGTGTCGTTTCCGCGGGCGCCGTCGAGCCGATCGTCGCCGTCACCGCCGAACAGAAGGTCGTCGCCGTCGGAGCCGATGAGGGTGTCGTTGCCCGCGTCACCCTCGATACGACAGTCCCTCGCGGTTACGAAATCGTTTCCCTGGCCCGCGCTCAGCAGACAGGTGTGCGTTCCCGCGCCGTCGACGAAGACCTCGTCGTCCTCGTCGCCTGCGTCGATCACAACGGAGGTGACATCCTCACAATCGACCACCCACCCGGTGGCGACTTCGGCGCAGCCGGCGCCGGCGTTCACCCCGGCGTAGTCCTCGGCCACCCTCACCCACGTGTCGCCCGTGACAATGGTCAGGACGTTGTGCGTGCCGGGTGCCGCCGTCACGTGAACCACGCCGTTCTCGACGCGGATCGCCGTGGCAGTGGCAGTGTCCGCGACCGTATCCGCCGCAGGTTCCGCTGCGGAGGCGACACCACCCGTCGCCCCCGTCAGCGCGAGCAGCATGGTCGCGAGCCCGGCGAGCCGGTTTCTCAGAGGCATGTGTGCGTCCTTTCCATGGGTGGTCACGATGTGTCCCGTCGACGAGCGTGTCACCACGTCGGTCACGGCGCTCGTGGCGTGTCTCATCGTCGTCGAGGGTCGTGATTCGCGCATGCTCGCCCGTCCGCAAATCCTGCGCGCGCGTCCGCAATGTCGAACGGGTGCTTGTCCCCCACCCCTTGGGGAACGCGGCCGGGATGTCGGCGCCGCCGGACTGAGCCGGGGCGGAACCGACACGGGCGCGCCCGGCGGCATCGCACCGGGGCGGCGGCGCTGCGGCCCGACGTCCGGAACGCCCTTATGGGCAAGCATGCGTGGACCGCGACGGTTCGGCGACGATGGGGAACGCGGAACGTCGTCCGGTCACCCCGGGCCGGCGGTGTGCTCGTCCGGATGCTGCGCGTCGCGGCGATCAAGCACACGGATAACGAACACCGGTGCGGGTGGAACGCATGCGGTCCCGCCCGCACCTTCTCGCTGATCGCGCCGAGTTGCGCGCTGACCGGGCACTGGTGTCCCCGGCCCGGGGTCGGGCTCGACGGCGATATCGGTCGCCGAGCCCGACGGCTCCTTCGCCGCGCCCCGTCAGGCCGCCCGGATCGCTTCCCGGTACTGCCGGGGGGCCATTCCGGTGGCGCGCTTGAAGGCGTGGCTGAACGCGCTCGGGGACGTGTAGCCGAGTTCGAGGGCGAGCGCGGTGACGGAGGTGTTCTCGAGATGGAGCGCCTGCCGGGCTTGGTGGATGCGCCGATCGTGTAGGTACCTCAGGGGTGGCACGCCGGCAATGGCCTTGAAGTGCCCGGCAAACGCGGTACGGGACATGGCGGCGGCGCGCGCGAGTTCGTCGAGGCGCCAAGGTCGGGCCGGTTGGTCGTGGATCAATCGCAGAGCCGGGACGAGGCGCTCGTCGGCGAGCGCCCGAAGCCAGGCGGCCGCAGGAGCGTCGGCTTCGGCGAGGTGGGCGCGCCACACCTCGATACAGATCAGGCGGGTGAGCTGATCCGCGGCGAAACCCGCCCCCAAACGTACGGAGTTGGCCTCCTCGACGAGCCGGCCGAGCAGCCGGATCAACCTGGCTGCCCCCTCGGTCCCGGCCCGCAGATGGATCAGTGGGGGAAGGGTCTCCAACAGCAGGTCCTGGCCGATCGTGCGTAGATCGATGACGCCGCCCACCGCGGTGGCCCCTTCCCCCCTGCCGTCACCCTGGCGGACGAAGGGATCGACGGACCGGGCGAACATGCGGGGCCCGTGCACCGGGGAAACGGCCGAGCCGTCGCCGATGGCGAAGGGGGAACCACCGTCGAAGACGACCACGTCGCCGGCCACCAGGAGCCTGGTGCGCCGCTGTGTGCCCAGGCTCAATCGGATGCTGCCTTCGACCACGGCGTGCAGCTTGAGCCTGCCCGGAGGCGGGAAGTCGACGGCCCACTGTCCCGCGGCCGTGATGCCGCGGGCGATGACGCAGTGGGCGTCGGACAGGGGAAGGATGCCGCTGAACGGATTCGAGGACGATTCTGTGCGCATGTCACCTCTCTCGCCGGGAGCGGTGCGTGGTCCCGGGGTTGCGGCTGTGACGGTCTGCGGCGGTGACGGGGACGGGGACCCGTCGGTCGGCCGAGGTGGTGAGCCGGAAGCGGTCCTGGTCCCACCGGACTCGGGCGGCGTTCCGGTACTGTCGCGGGGACATTCCCGTGGCTCGCTTGAAGGCGTTGCTGAACGCGCTTTCGGAGGTGTATCCGACGGCGAGGGCGAGCCTGGCGATCGGTGTGTCCGCCCGGCCCAGGTGGTATCCGGCGAGCCTCATGCGCCAGTCGTGCAGGTATGCCTGCGGTGTGACACCGGCTGCGGACTTGAAGCGTTCGACGAAACCGGTACGGGACATGGCTGCGGCTCGGGCGAGTTCGCCAAGGCGCCATGGTCGGGCGGGATCGGCGTGCATGAGTCCCAGCGCAGGGGCGAGGCGTTCGTCGGCCAGCGCCCGTAACCAACCGACGGGTCGAATACCCGCACCGTCGAGGTGGATACGCAAGACCATGACCAGAAGCAGCCGAGCGAGGTGGTCTGCGGCGATGTCCGCGGCCGGGCCATCCGAGTCCGTCTCCCGTACGAGGCAGGGGAGTAGCCACTGAAGCGTGGCCGCTTCGTCGGCGGCGGCCCGGACGCGGACCGACGGCGGCAACGCGCTCAACAGCAAGTCCCGGCCGACCCCGTCCAGTTCGATGACACAGCCGACGGCCGAAACCGCTTCGCTCCGACCGTCGCCGAGCCGACCCGACGGATCGGCGGCCTTTTCCGGGACGGGGGGCTCGCGTACCGGCTTCACGGTCGTGCCACCATCCGGAACCCGAGGGCGCCCGCCGCCGAGGACGACGACGTCCCCCGTCCCCAGCGAGAGCGTCGGTTCCCGGGCTCGCATCGCGACCCGGGCCTCGCCCTCGACGACGGCATACAGCTCGAGACCGTCCGTGCCCGGGTGGTCGAGCACCCAGGAGCCGGAGGCCGCGAGCACGCGGGAGGATACGCATCTCGCGCCGGCGAGCGAGAGCACCTCGGTGAGCGGGTCGACGTGCGCGTTTGCGTCCGTGTCCATGCCTTTCGCAGCTTTTTCGCCCGACCGGGTCGGGTCGGGCCGGATCGAATCCGCCTCGGGAGCAGCGTGGTATCCCACCCGCGCGGCCGGCCGCCTTGCGAGGCCGGGGCCGCTCGCGGGACACTCCGAACGCGCGCGGGTAGTACGGACGAGCGAACATGCGCGAGTCATGACTACCCACCGACGATGGGACACATACACGGAGTTGCCGGTGTGCGGCCTTCGTCGAAAGAAAGTCCCCTTATGTTCCCCGCAGCGCGGTCGGGGCATAGAGGCAGCGAGCGAGCACGGCGTTGCGGACCGAATCGACGTCCGCCACCGTCGATTCCGCCGGACACCACTGCGGGGTCGGGACCTCGTCAGGCGGCTCGAAGTCTCGAAGCACAGGCGAATCCACAGCGGAGACCGGGTCGGTGTCGCCGGCGCCGACGAGGCGGCCGAGGACCGAGGACGTCGCCCCAGTCGGCATGCTCGGCCTCGATCAGCGCCACGATTTGCTCGTCTCGCAGCCGCCTCGCCGACTTCGTACACTTCTCGCGCGCGAAAAAAGCACGTCGACGCCGACAGGCCCAACGCCCGGCGTACCGGACCGGCCCCGAGGCCCTTCTCGCTCAGGTAGTCGATCACCTGCTCGGCCTCGTCCGGGGACGGGTGAACTCCTGTGCAAAAACTCCGAGTCTGCTTTCAGGATTCCGTTGGCCCGCCGCAACTCGGCGTTGTCTTCCCGGAGTTGCTTCCGGCTCCTCCGGCTCGGCGGAGGTCGGGCGGTCGTCCCGTTTCTCCGTGGCTGCCACGATGAGATGGTTGGTTGCCGGTGCCCGTGTCCGGTGCGGGCCCTGATCGTTGAGCGCGGTGTGGGTGCCTGGCCGTGGATCGGGTCGGATCAGTCGTGGGAGCGAATCGGGCCGCTGATGCCGCACGTATGGGCGGCCCCGACGTCTCCCGGCCGGGACCGACGGCGCCGACCTCGAGCCCGTACACGGGCCAGGAGGGGACGTCGCATCCTGTCCGCCCCGTACGAAGGGACCGTTTGATGGCGTCCAGCAATGCCGGCGACAAGCTGTATCCGTACGAGAACGACAACTGGGCCATGCTCATCCAGGCGGACCCCGATCACCCCTTGGAGCCGGGTACGGAGGACGGGGGTCTGGTGATCCTGATCCAGAACATCGGCTCCACGCCCAGGAAGCTCAACTCGTACATCGGGCTCCCCTACCGTACGTCGAACACACCGGGGCAGATCGTCTTCACCACACCGTGGGAGAAGGCCGATGAACTGAACATGGACACTGCGGTCGGCGGGACGTTCGCGCCGGACGGGCTTCCCGGGGACAAGGTGTTCCTGACGATCACGCCGCCGGTCGCCGAAGGCTCCCCCGTCGAAGCGCCGATCACCTCGATCGAGCAGGACCGCAAGGTGTGGGGCTTCCTGCCAAAGGCCGACTGGCAGGAGGGGACCGAGTACACGGTGCTCGCGTGGTCCGAGTTGGAGGGCATCCCCTCCGCCCCCACCTCGAGGACGTTCAAGGCGGTCGCGCCGAAACCCTCCGTGAACATCCTGACTCCGGCCAAGGACGGGGTCGCCCTCAGCCCGCGCACCCGGCCCACCGGCAGCTACGGGGGCATCGTCAAGAAGACCGACGGAGTCACCCGACCCACGCACGGCCAACAAGATCCGTATCGGAAGCCGCAACGCCGGAAGCGCCGTTCGGGCGCTACGGCTTCGCCGTGTACGTCGTTCAGGAGCCCCGCGTCCGGTCAGGGTCATCGGCCTCGTCTGGGCGGGCTCACCGCCGCCGGCGCCCTCGGTCACAGCGAGTCGGAGCCGTCGGCGGTGGTTCGATGCGGCAGGCCGGCGTGGCATCGCGTGATGCCGTACGACGACGAACCGGCGTCGACGGGCCGCTATGCGGCACCGGCCGCGTAGCAGACCTCCGCATCGTCGGTCCCGGCCGGGGCCGTGGCGGCGACGACGGCGTCCAGCCTGTCGCGCGCGGCCAAGAGGCCCGCCACGGCTTCGTTGATGCGTTCACGTTCCCGATTCAGGTCGGGCAGTATGCCGGAACAAGCCGGTGCCAGGATCTGCCCGTCGTCGACCATGCAGGGCAACAGTTCGGCGATGGTGGCGGTGTTGAGACCGGCGCCGAGCAGTATGCGGATGCCCCGGACGGTGACTATGTCCTCTTCCGTGAACTCGCGGTACCCGTTCGGACTCCGCGACGGCTCGAGCAGCCCCTGCTCCTCGTAGTAGCGCAGCAGGCGTTGACTGACCCCGGTCCGCCGAGAGAACTCCCCCATGCGCATGTGACGACCACCACGTTCGGTTGACTCTCACATCAGTGTGAGACAGCAGTCTATTCGGCATGACGAACCAACAATCGGCAAGCCCTCAACGCCCGCCCGTTACCGTCGTCGGCCTCGGCCCCATGGGCCTCGCCCTCGCCGAGACGCTTTGGGACCGCGGCCACACCACGACCGTCTGGAACCGCACCCCCGACAAGGCCGACAGCCTCGTCGCCAAGGGCGTCCACCGCACGGAGAGCGTCGCCGAAGCAGTGTCCGCAAGCCCTGTCACGATCATGTGCCTCAAGGACTACGAAACCATGTACGAGGTCTTCGACTTCGCCGGCGACGCCGCGAAGGGCCGCGTACTGGTGAACCTCAACTCCGGGACTCCGAAGGAGGCACGCAGGGCGGCCGGCTGGGCGGCCGAGCGCGGCTTCTCGTACCTGGACGGCGCGATCATGGTGCCGCCGCCGCTGGTCGGCCACCCCGAATCCGTCTTCCTCTACAGCGGCCCGCAGGACGTCTTCGACGAGCACCGGACGACACTGGCGAGCATGGGCGATCCCCGGTACCTCGGCTCCGAGCCGGGTCGGGCGGTGCTGTACAACACCGCGCTGCTGGAGATCATGTACGCCACCATGAACGGCTACCTGCACGCCACCGCCATGGTCGGTTCGGCCGGGATCTCGGCGGTGGAGTTCGCCGAACTGGCCGTCGGCTGGTTCATGCCCACAGTGCTGGGCCCGATGCTCGCCGACGACGCGCCCGACCTGGACAACGGCAACTATCCCGGTGACCTCGGCACCCTGGAGATGAACCTGAACGCGCTGGAGCACATCACCCGCACCGCCGAGGAGCAGGGCGTGCACACCGACCAGCCGCGGCTGATGCTGGAGATCGCCTCGCGGGCGATCGCGGACGGCCACGGTGGCAGTAACTACCTGGCCGTGTTCGAAGTCTTCAAGAAGGCGACACAGGCTCCCTGACCTTTCGTCCGGACGATACCCACCGATTCACCCCGCCCGACCTCCGGCCAAGGTCGGCGCCGCCCGTGCCCTTCGGGGTGTCGGTCGCGGCAACCTCGCCGACCTGTGTTCACGCGACGAACGGCTCGTCGGATGGGACACCGGCCGGCACGAGATCACCGTGCGATACGCGGAGTCTTCGGCGGACTGGTTCCACCTCGCCTGCGCGGTCATCAGTGTCGTCCGGCCCGACAACGTGGTGCTGGACTACCGCTTGGAGTACCTGGAGTACTACGACGTCATCGACTGGCTCGCACGCCACGGTGATTCGGTCCTTCCGACGCCGGCGGCGGAAGGACCCTACCCGCTGCCCGAGGAGACCACCATTGATGGATGCGCGCGGGCGTGGTCCTCGACATGACTGCTCGGCGTTTGCGCTACCGGACGGCGGGCCGGGCTCCCACGGCAGCGCACGAGGGGGTGGTCGCCGCATGGCCGGGACTGCGAACGCAACGCCTGCCGTTCGGGTACCCGGGCCGCCGGGCCGCCGGGCGGCCCGGCTTCAGGCTCGATTCATCGAGGAGTTCGACAATGGTCGACGGTGCGGACGAATGCCGGCGGGTTGAGTGCCTCGGGGTGTCGGCGTACTACCTAGGAAGTGTCTTCAATCTGCTCGGGTTGAGG
>NZ_WWJX01000339.1 GCF_009865215.1 Streptomyces sp. SID3343
GCCCCCCGCCCGTACCGGCACCGACCCCCACCCCCAGCCCTCCTCAGCGGTGTGCGTATCCGATCGCCGACTCCAGCGATGCGAAGCCCCGCGTGACCAGTGCCGCGCGCAGTTCGTCGAGGATCCGCACCGGCGACGACGGGTCGTTGAAGATCACCGTGCCCACCGAGACCGCCGACGCGCCCGCGAGCACGAACTCCAGCGCGTCCAGCCCGGTTCGGATGCCGCCCATGCCCACGATCGGCACCTGCGCCATCGAGCCCTCGCGCATCGCCGCGTAGACCTGATAGACGCAGCGCACCGCGACCGGCCGGATCGCCGGCCCCGAGAGCCCGCCGGTGATGCCCGCGAGCACGGGCTTCATCGTGTCGGGGTCGATCACCATGCCCAGCAGCGTGTTGATCATCGACAGGCCGTCCGCGCCCGCCTCCACGCACGCCCGGGCGATGTCCACGATCGACGTCACATCGGGAGAGAGCTTGGCGAGCACCGGCACGACGGGGTCGGTGGCGTCGCGGACCGCCCGCACGACGTCGTAGGACGTCGCCGGGTTGCACGCGAACACCTGGCCGCGGTTGGCGACGTTGGGGCACGAGATGTTGACCTCGATGCCGACCACCCCCGGCGCGCCCTTGAGCCGCTCGGCGAGCGCCACGAAGTCGTCCACGTGGCCGCCCGCGATCGACACGATCGTGCGCCCGCCACGCGCCGCCAGCCACGGCAGGTCGCGCTCGACGAACGCGTCGATGCCGGGGCCCTGGAGGCCGATCGAGTTGAGCATCCCGGACGGCGTCTCGGCCATCCGCGGGGTGGCCCGACCCGAGCGGGGGTACGGCATGATCGTCTTGGTCACCACGGCGCCGATCGCGGCCGGCTCGAAGAACTTCGCGAGTTCCTTGCCGTAGCCCGCACAGCCCGAGGCCGTGGTGATCGGATTCGGCAGCAGCGTGGCCCCTATCCGGGTGGAGAGGTCGATCCCGCCCCCCGGCAGCATCACGGTGGACGGCGGCGACTCGTCGTAGCCGCCGTCGCCGCCGCCGTTGTACATGTCGGCCGTGTCGGTCATCAGTGCGCCCCCATCGCTGCGGCGCCCTCGATGTCCGCCGGAATCGTGCCGGCGTCGTCCCAGCGCACCTTGGTGCCGTCGAAGCACGGGCCGTCCACACACGAGCGGACGAACCGGCTCACCCCGTCGTCGCCGACGACCGGCAGTACGCATGTCATGCACACGCCCACGCCGCACGCCATCGACTCCTCGACGGCGGTGAACACCCGCGCGTCGTGCGCTGTGGCCACCTCGGTGACCGCGCGCAGCATGCCCATCGGCCCGCACGCGTACACCACGTCGGCCTGCACCGCCGTCAGCACCTCGGGCAACGGGCCGGTGACGAAGCCCCGTACGCCCTCCGAGCCGTCGTCGGTGGTGACCACGACGTCCTCGGTGATCGCGTGCGCCTGGTCCACGCCGTACAGCCGGTTCGCCGTCGCGGCGCCCAGCACGAACGCGACCGTGCCGCCCTCGTCCCGGATCCGCTCGGCGAGCGCGAACATCGGCGCGCTGCCGTAGCCGCCGGCCACGAGCACCGCGCTGACCGGCTCGGCCGGCGTCGGGAACGGCGTGCCCAGCGGCGCGACCACGTTGACCGTGTCGCCCACCCGCAGCCGCGCCAACTCCCGGGTGCCGCGCCCGGCTTCGGAGAAGACGATGTCGATCGTCTCGGCCTCCGGGTCGGCGCGGTGGATCGAGAACGCCCGGCGAAGCAGCATCGCCGAGTCGGCGCCGCCGATCGCGACGGCGACGAAGTGACCGGGTTCGACGCGGGCGGCGATCCCGGGGGCGTGCAACACCATGCGGTGGTACGCGCCCGCGGGTTCGCGGCCGACGATCTCCGCCTGCACCTGCAGGGGAAGTGCCATCGGTGTCGTCAGCCCTTTCGGTGGGACGTGATGTGGGCGGCGTGCTCCTGGAGCGAGCGGACCCCGATGTCGCCGGCGATCAGCGACTGGATGCCCTGGACCGCTGCCGCGAAGCCCTGCACGGTGGTGATGCTGGGGATGCCCCGGGTCACCGCCGCGGTACGGATCTCGTAGCCGTCGAGGCGACCGCCGGTGCCGAACGGGGTGTTGACGATCAACTCGACCTCACCGTCGTGGATGAGCCGCACGATGGTCGGCTCTCCCGCGGGCCCGGCGCCTTCGCTGTGCTTGCGCACGATCGTGGCGGGGACGCCGTTGCGGCGCAGCACCTCGGCGGTTCCCTCGGTGGCCAGGATCTCGAAGCCCATGTCGTGCATGGCCTTGACCGGGAACACCATCGAGCGCTTGTCGCGGTTGGCGAAGGACACGAACGCGCGGCCCTTGAGCGGCAGCGAACCGTACGCGCCGGCCTGCGACTTGGCGTAGGCGGTGCCGAAGACCGCGTCGATGCCCATGACCTCACCGGTCGAGCGCATCTCCGGGCTGAGCACGGTGTCCACGCCGCGCCCCTTGGTGTCGCGGAAGCGGTTCCACGGCAGGACCGCCTCCTTGACCGCGATCGGGGCGTCCATCGGCAGCGTGCCGCCGTCGCCCTCGGCCGGGAGCAGGCCCTCGGCGCGCAGTTCGGCGATGGTCGAGCCCATGCTCACCCGGGCGGCGGCCTTGGCCAGCGGTACGGCCGTCGCCTTGGAGACGAACGGCACGGTGCGCGACGCGCGCGGGTTGGCTTCGAGCACGTAGAGGATGTCGCCGGACAGCGCGAACTGGATGTTGATCAGTCCGCGCACCCCGACGCCGTGCGCGATGCCCAGGGTGGCCGCGCGCAGGCGCTTGATGTCGTAGCTGCCGAGCGTGATCGGCGGGAGCGCGCAGGCCGAGTCGCCGGAGTGGATGCCGGCTTCCTCGATGTGCTCCATGACGCCGCCGAGGTAGAGGTCCTCGCCGTCGTAGAGCGCGTCCACGTCGATCTCGATGGCGTCGTCGAGGAATCGGTCGACGAGCACGGGGTGTTCGCTGACCAGGCCGGCGTTCTGCTCCAGGTAGGTCGCGAGCGAGGGCTCGTCGTAGACGATCTCCATGCCGCGTCCGCCGAGCACGTAGGACGGGCGGACCAGGACCGGGTAGCCGATCTCGGCGGCGATCGCGCTGGCCTCGCCGAACGAGAACGCGGTGCCGTGCTTGGGCGCGAGCAGCCCGGCCTCGGCGAGGACGCGGCCGAACGCGCCGCGCTCCTCGGCGAGGTGGATCGCCTCGGGCGAGGTGCCCGCGATCGGCACGCCCGCGTCCTTGAGCTTTTGCGCCAGGCCCAGCGGTGTCTGTCCGCCGAGCTGTACGAGCACGCCCGCGACCGGTCCGGCCGCGGTCTCCGCGTGCACGATCTCCAGGACGTCCTCCAGCGTGAGCGGCTCGAAGTAGAGCCGGTCGGAGGTGTCGTAGTCGGTGGAGACGGTCTCGGGGTTGCAGTTGACCATGACGGTCTCGTAGCCGGCGTCGTGCAGCGCGAAGGCGGCGTGCACGCACGAGTAGTCGAACTCGATGCCCTGCCCGATCCGGTTCGGCCCCGAGCCCAGGATGATCACGGCGGGCTTGGTGCGCGGCGCGACCTCGGTCTCCTCGTCGTAGGACGAGTAGTGGTACGGGGTCCGCGCGGCGAACTCGGCGGCGCACGTGTCCACGGTCTTGTACACCGGGCGCACTCCCAGCGCGTGGCGCACCTCGCGCACGACCTCTTCGCGCATGCCGCGGATGTCGGCGATCTGCGTGTCGGACAGGCCGTGTCGCTTGGCCAGCCGCAGCACCTCGGGGGTGAGCTCGCCGGCGTCGCGGACCTCGCCGGCGATCTCGTGGATCAGGTACATCTGGTCCAGGAACCACGGGTCGATGCCGGTGGCCTCGAACAGTTCCTCGGGGGTCGCCCCGGCGCGGATGGCGTCCATGACGACGTTGATCCGGCCGTCGGTGGGCTTTTCCGCCGTCACCAACAGTTCGTCCTTGTCGCCGACTTCGGAGACGAAGTCGAACTGCGAGCCCTTCTTCTCCAGCGAGCGCAGCGCCTTGTTCAGCGCCTCGGTGAAGTTGCGGCCGATCGCCATCGCCTCGCCGACCGACTTCATGGTCGTGGTCAGGCGGTCGTCGGCGGCCGGGAACTTCTCGAACGCGAAGCGCGGGACCTTGACCACGACGTAGTCGAGCGAGGGCTCGAAGCTGGCCGGGCTCTCCTTGGTGATGTCGTTGGGGATCTCGTCGAGCGTGTAGCCGATCGCGAGGCGGGCGGCGATCTTGGCGATCGGGAAGCCGGTCGCCTTGGACGCGAGCGCCGAGGAGCGCGAGACGCGCGGGTTCATCTCGATGACGATCACCCGACCGTCCTCGGGGTTGATCGCGAACTGGATGTTGCAGCCGCCGGTGTCCACGCCGACCTCGCGGATGACGGCGATGCCGACGTCGCGCAGGGTCTGGTATTCGCGGTCGGTCAGCGTCATCGCCGGCGCGACGGTGATCGAGTCGCCGGTGTGCACGCCCATCGGGTCGAAGTTCTCGATGGAGCACACGACCACGACGTTGTCGTGCTTGTCGCGCATCAGCTCCAGCTCGTATTCCTTCCAGCCGAGGATGGACTCCTCCAGGAGCACCTCGGTGGTCGGCGACAGCGTCAGACCCTGTCCGGCGATGCGGCGCAGGTCCTCCTCGTCGTGGGCGAAGCCGGAGCCGGCGCCGCCCATGGTGAAGGACGGGCGCACGACGACGGGGTAGCCGCCGAGCGTGTCGACGCCCGCGACGACCTCGTCCATGGTGTGGCAGATGACCGAGCGGGCGGACTCGCCGTGCCCGATCTTCTCGCGCACGCGCTCGACGACGCCCTTGAACAGGTCGCGGTCCTCGCCCTTTTGGATCGAGTCGAGGTTGGCGCCGATCAGTTCGACGTCGTACTTCGCCAGGACGCCGTTCTCGCTGAGCGAGACCGCGATGTTGAGCGCGGTCTGCCCGCCGAGGGTGGGCAGGAGCGCGTCGGGGCGCTCCTTGGCGATGATCTTCTCGACGAATTCGGGGGTGATCGGCTCGACGTAGGTCGCGTCGGCGATCTCCGGGTCGGTCATGATCGTGGCCGGGTTGGAGTTGACCAGGATCACCCGCAGGCCCTCGGCCTTGAGGATTCGGCACGCCTGGGTGCCGGAGTAGTCGAACTCCGCGGCCTGGCCGATGACGATCGGGCCCGAGCCGACGACCAGGACGGACTTCAGGTCGCTGCGCTTAGGCACTCTTGGTCTCCATCGGCGTCACACTGGTTTCCATCAGGGCGGCAAAACGGTCGAACAGGTAGGCGGAGTCGTGCGGTCCGGCCGCGGCCTCCGGGTGGTACTGCACGCTGAACGCGGGCCGGTCCAGCAGCTTGAGGCCCTCGACGACGTCGTCGTTGAGGCACACGTGGCTGACCTCGGCGCGACCGAACGGCGTGTCCGAGACCTTGTCGAGGGGCGCGTCCACGGCGAATCCGTGGTTGTGCGCGGTGATCTCGACCTTGCCGGTGGTGCGGTCCTGCACGGGCTGGTTGATGCCGCGGTGGCCGTACTTGAGCTTGTACGTACCGAACCCGAGCGCCCGGCCCAGCAGTTGGTTGCCGAAGCAGATCCCGAAGAACGGCGTGCCGCGCTCCAGGACCGCGCGCAGCAGCTCGATCTGGTGGGTCGCGGTGGCGGGGTCGCCGGGGCCGTTGGAGAAGAACACGCCGTCGGGCTGGACCGCGTAGATGTCGTCGAGGGTCGCGGTCGCGGGCAGAACGTGCACCTCGATGCCGCGCTCGGCCATCCGGTACGGGGTCATGCCCTTGATGCCCAGGTCCAGCGCGGCGACGGTGAACCGCTTGGTGCCCTGCGCGGGGACGACGTAGCTCTCGTCGGTGCTGACCTGCTCGGCGAGGTCGGCGCCGGCCATCTCGGGGCTGGTGCGCACGCGCTCCAGGAGCGCGCTCTCCTCGCCGCGGGCGGCGTCGCCGGAGAAGATCCCGACTCGCATCGCGCCGCGCTCGCGCAGGTGGCGGGTGAGCGCGCGGGTGTCGATGCCGCTGATGCCGACCACGCCGTAGCGCACGAGTTCGTCGTCGAGCGAGCGCTGCGAGCGGTGGTTGGAGGGCACCCGCGCGGGGTCGCGCACGACGTAGCCGGCGACCCAGATGCGCGCGGACTCGGGGTCCTCGTCGTTGACGCCGGTGTTGCCGACGTGCGGGGCCGTCATCACGACGACCTGGCGGTGGTACGAGGGGTCGGTGAGCGTCTCCTGATAGCCCGACATGCCGGTGGAGAACACCGCCTCGCCGAACGTCTCCCCCACCGCGCCGTAGGCGCTGCCGCGGAACGTACGCCCGTCCTCGAGGACGAGCACCGCAGGCGTCGTGGCCCGTCCGGTCATTGCGGTCACTTGACCGATCCTTCCTGGTGGTTCCGATCAGCGTGGTTCTCGGTGCCGGCTGCGATGCCGGCCGGGGTGTCCCCGGCGATCAGCCGGGTGAGGGCCTCGATCCACGCGTCGTGGTCCGCGGGGTGGTCACTGCGGAAGCCGGAGTCGAGCGTGGTGTCGCCGTGGCGCCAGGTGACGACCATCAGGCCGCCCTCGGGCAGCACCTTCCCGGCGATGCCCTTCTCGTGCCGCGCACCCGTCAGGGCCGCGACCGGGATGAAGAAGTCGGCCGCCGCGGGGCGCTCGACGACCAGGCCGTCGGCGCGCAGGGTCAGGTCGACGGGGCTGCGGGTGCCGAGTCCGTGCGCGGCGATCCGGTCCAGCCAGTCGCCGGCCGTGGTGCTGGCGAAGTAGCGGCCGCTCAGCTGCGGGAGCAGCGGCGGGCCGCCCTCGGCGGGCGCGAGCGGCAGCGCCGGCAGGCCGGCCTGGCGTTTGACGCGCTTGTTCCAGGCGCGCCACATCAGCAGGTACACGGCGAGCACGAAGGCGAGGCAGATGCCGATCCACAGGATGCGGCTTCCCCAGTCCGTGACCTGCGCGGACTTCTGCTCTGCTGCGAGCAACAACTCGGGGTGGGCCATGCCAGAGGTCACGCGAGCTTCCCGTCGATCACCGTGGGTACGCCGCGCAGGAACGTGGCGACCACCTTGCCGGGGAGTTCCATCCCGGCGTAAGGGGTGTTACGGCTGCGCGAGGCGAGTTCGGACGGTTCGACGGTACGCCGTGGCGTCGGGTCGACCAGCACCAGGTTGGCCGGCTCGCCGACCGCCACGGGCCGCCCGTGGCCGTCGAGTCGGCCGATCGCGGCGGGGCGGGTGGACATCCGGTCGGCGACGCCGGCCCAGTCCATCAGGCCGGTGTCGACCATGGTCTGCTGCACGATCGCCAGCGCCGTCTCCAGGCCGAGCATGCCCATCGCCGCGACCGCCCACTCGCAGTCCTTGTCCTCGCTGGGGTGCGGGGCGTGGTCGGTGGCGACGGCGTCGATGGTGCCGTCGGCGAGCGCCTCGCGCAGGGCGGTGACGTCGGCGGCGGTGCGCAGCGGCGGGTTGACCTTGTAGACCGGGTCGTAGGAGCGCACGAGTTCGTCGGTGAGCAGGAGGTGGTGGGGCGTCACCTCGGCGGTGACGTTCCAGCCCTTGGACTTGGCCCAGCGCAGGATCTCCACGGAGCCTGCGGTGGAGACGTGGCACACGTGCAGGCGCGAGTCGACGTGCGCGGTGAGCAGGACGTCGCGGGCGATGATCGATTCCTCGGCGACGGCGGGCCAGCCGCGCAGGCCCAGTTCGCCGGAGACGGTGCCCTCGTTCATCTGGGCGCCCTCGGTCAGTCGGGGCTCTTGGGCGTGCTGGGCGACGACGCCGTCGAACGCCTTCACGTACTCCAGGGCGCGGCGCATCATGACCGCGTCGTCGACGCACTTGCCGTCGTCGGAGAAGACCCGCACGCGGGCGGCGGAGTCGGCCATCGCGCCGAGTTCGGCGAGTCGCTTGCCTTCGAGGCCGACGGTGACGGCGCCGACGGGGTGCACGTCGCAGCGGCCGGATTCCTGGCCCAGTCGCCAGACCTGCTCGACGACGCCGGCGGTGTCCGCGACCGGGTCGGTGTTGGCCATCGCGTGCACGGCGGTGAACCCGCCGAGCGCCGCGGCGCGGGCGCCGGTGGCGACCGTCTCGGCGTCCTCGCGGCCGGGTTCGCGCAGGTGGGTGTGCAGGTCGACCAGGCCCGGCAGGAGGACGTGTCCGTCGGCCTCGACCACGATCGCGCCGTCGGCTCCCGGATCGGCGCTCAGGTCGGCGCCGATGCCGGCGATGACACCGTCGCGGATGAGCACGTCCTGCGCGTCGCCGCCCAGGACCTTGGCGTCCTTGATCAGGTACGTGCTCACGTGGCGTTCTCCTCGGTGGTTTTCGTTGCGGTGCCCGCGGCGCCGGGGGCAGTGTGGGCGCTCGCGGCGCTGGGGGTGCTCAGGGCGGGTTCGTTGCCACCCAGGAGCAGGTACAGGACGGCCATCCGCACGCTGACGCCGTTGGTGACCTGTTCGACGATGGTCGAGCGGACCGAGTCGGCGACCTCCGCGGCGATCTCCATGCCGCGGTTCATCGGGCCCGGGTGCATCACGATCGCGTGCTCGGGGAGCATCGCCATGCGGCGCACGTCGAGGCCGTAGCGGCGCGAGTATTCGCGCTCGGTGGGGAAGAAGGCGGCGTTCATCCGCTCGCGCTGCACGCGCAGCATCATCACCGCGTCGCTCTTGGGCAGTGGCGCGTCCAGGTCGTAGGAGACCGTACACGGCCAGGTCTCGACGCCGATCGGGAGCAGCGTGGGCGGCGCGACCAGGGTGACCTCGGCGCCGAGGGTGGCGAGCAGGAGCACGTTGGAGCGGGCCACCCTGCTGTGCAGGACGTCGCCGACCAGGGTGATCCGGCGGCCCTCGAGGTCGCCTCGGCCGCCGGCGAGTCGGCGGCGCATCGTGAAGGCGTCCAACAGCGCCTGGGTGGGGTGTTCGTGGGTGCCGTCGCCGGCGTTGACCACCGAGCCGCGCAGCCAGCCCGAGCCGGCGAGCCGGTGTGGCGCGCCGGAGGCGTGGTGGCGGATGACCACGGCGTCGGCGCCCATTGCCTGGAGGGTCAGCGCGGTGTCCTTGAGCGATTCGCCCTTGGAGACCGACGAGCCCTTGGCGGAGAAGTTGATCACGTCGGCGGACAGTCGCTTGGCGGCGGCCTCGAACGAGATGCGGGTGCGCGTGGAGTCCTCGAAGAACAGGTTGACCACGGTGCGGCCGCGCAGGGTCGGCAGCTTCTTGATCGGGCGCTCGGCGACGTGCGCGAGCTCCTCGGCGGTGTCGAGGATCAGGATGGCGTCGTCGCGGGTGAGGTCCGCGGCCGAGATCAGGTGGCGCTTCACGTGGCTACTCCGCGTCGGTGGGGGCCGCGGCGGGGTCGGCCGCGCGGGTGCCGAGCAGGACCGCGTCGCGGCCGTCGTACTCGGCGAGGTGGACCTTGACCGTCTCGCGCAGGGACGTGGGCAGGTTCTTGCCCACGTAGTCGGCGCGGATGGGCAGTTCGCGGTGGCCGCGGTCGACGAGCACGGCCAGTTGTACGGCGCGCGGGCGGCCGATGTCGTTGAGCGCGTCCAGGGCCGCGCGGATGGTGCGGCCGGAGAAGAGCACGTCGTCGACCAGGACGACGAGCTTGCCGTCGATGCCCGCGGCGGGGATCTCGGTGCGTTCCAGCGCGCGGGCGGGGCCCAGCCGCAGGTCGTCGCGGTACATGGTGATGTCGAGGGCGCCGACGGGGATCTCGATGCCGTCCTCGATCTGGGCGAGTCGCTCACCGAGCCGCCGGGCGAGTGCCACGCCGCGGGTCGGGATGCCCAGCAGGACCACGTCGTCGGCGCCCTTGGCGCGTTCGACGATCTCGTGTGCGATCCGGGTCAGTGCCCGGTTGATGTCCGAGGCGTCCAGGACCGGGCGCGTGGTGGCCGGGTCGAGGTCCTTGGGGCGGGCGGCCGACGTGCCGCCGGAGGTGGTGCCAGGTGCTGTCATGAAAAACAGACCTCCTTCCCCGTCTCACAGGACGGGCTTTAAAGGACGCCGAGTACGTCCCTCACAGTATCAGCCAACATGATCAGTCTTTCGGTGCCTTCGGACAGACCGGGCGGGTCCGGGCGAAGGATGCGCAAAGCACCCCTCTCACCTGCACTGATCCGGCTTTGTAGGCCGTTCGGCTTGACGGACGCAAATTACTCTGCGTAACCTCACAATGAGTCACCACCGGGCCAAACGCGACAGTCACGACGTGCCGAACCTCGTAGCTTCGGGGAGAGTTCGAGGTACAGAAAGCCGGCCCGGAGGTAGCCACCCCATCGGTTCGGCCAACCACCGGTGGACCTTCACGGTCAGTCACCTGTTTTGGGAGCGAGATGTCCAGCGACTACGCCAAGCAGCTCGGGGCGAAGCTCCGCGCGATCCGGACCCAGCAGGGCCTGTCCCTGCACGGCGTCGAGGAGAAGTCCCAGGGCCGCTGGAAGGCCGTCGTCGTCGGTTCGTACGAACGCGGCGACCGTGCGGTCACCGTGCAGCGCCTTGCCGAGCTCGCCGATTTCTACGGCGTTCCGGTGCAGGAGCTGCTGCCCGGTGGTACCCCCAACGGCGCCGCGGAGCCGCCGCCGCGTCTGGTTTTGGACTTGGAGCGGCTGCAGACCGTTCCGTCCGACCAGGCCGGTCCGCTCCAGCGTTATGCGGCCACCATCCAGAGCCAGCGCGGCGACTACAACGGCAAGGTGCTGTCGATCCGTCAGGACGACCTGCGCACCCTGGCGGTCATCTACGACCAGTCGCCGAGCGTCCTCACCGAGCAGTTGATCGGCTGGGGCGTGCTCAACCCGGAAGCGCGCCGGGCGGTGGACAGCCAGAACAACGCGTGACCCTTCGGTAGACACACAGTCACCGAAGAGCGGGAGAAACCTCGAAGGGTCCCGGCGCCGTCAGGCGCCGGGACCCTTCAAGTTTTGTACGTTTCCCGAGCTCAGCCGGATTCGCGGACCACGACTCGCGGGTGCACGACCATTCGACCGCCCGGTCGGTAGTCGCGACCCTGGATGAGCGTGGTGATCGCGTCCGACGCGCCCAGGCCCATGGTTCGGGTGTGCATCGCGACACTCGTCAACCGCGGCCACACCAGGTCGCAGAACGGCAGGTCGTCGGCGCCGACCACGGCCATGTCGTCGGGGACGGACCAACCGCACTCGCGCAACGCCGAGATGATCATCAGGGCGAAGTCGTCGTTGCCGGCGAACACCGCCGTGGGTGGATCGGTCTCGCGCTGCCACTGCTTGACGATCGCGAGCACGTCGTCGCGGACGTAGCCCACGTCCACCCGGCGCAGCGCGACGCCCGCCTCCTCGGCCGCCGCCTGGGCGCCGGTCCAACGCTCCTCGCCCAGGAACGCCAACGGCCCCGACGGTACGAGGCACGCGAGTCGACGGTGGCCGCGATCGATGAGGTGGCGCACCGCCACCCGACCGCTGTCACGGTTGTCGAAGATCGCCGTGGGCACGTCGGGGTGCTCCTCCCGCCCCCAGGCGAAGATCGCCCGTACTCCGGCCCGTTTGAGCACGTCCACGGCCCCACCGGTGAGTCGGTTGGACTCGGCCATCACCGCGAGCGGCCGCAACGTGGCCCACAGGCGGGCCGCGTCGGCGCCGCGCGAGGTGCGGTCGGCGTGGATGAGCAGGCTCAGGTCCTGCCGTGACAGGGCCTCGGTGAGTTCGTCGATGAACGCTTCCAGAAGCTGCCCCATGGGTTGCAGCGGCAGCGGGAACAGCACCACGTCGCTGTTTCCCGAGCGCAGCGATCGAGCCGGCGCGCTGGGCGCGTAGCCCAGTTCGCGCACCGCGAGCATCACCCGTTCCCTGGTCTGCGCGCTCACCCTCACTCCCGGCGGCGAGTTCAGCACATAGCTGACCGTGGACCGGGACACTCCCGCGAGCCTGGCGACATCCGAACTAGTGGGGGGCTTCCCCCCGGACTCCGGCGCGATCATCCGCGACCCTCCGGGCCACGCCTGACCGAATTCGTGACCGCCACCTTCGACGACACCCCCAACCGCACGCACGCGGGACCGGCCCGCATGCAACCGATGTCCGCCGGATCGCAGGGAGGTGCGACCCGGTTCTTGCTGGTTAGCGGGCACAACCTTGGCCGTAATCGCTCGAATGCGCTACTGACACGTGTCGGTCGTTACAAGATCACTCAGCGCGACCGAGCCGTTCGCTTTCCGCTGCGTTCACATCTTGAACGATCAAATCGTTATCTAGTCGACCTGATTTCATGTAGTAGACCCATTCCCCTGCTTATTCGTGTCACCTAGGCTCCGGAATCAACAGTTCGTCAAACGATTCGGAACCCCCGTGCAGGGACGGTTTCGAGTCCCTCCACTCGGACGGTCCCCATGAGTTCGACCACCACAGAGGCGCCCGGCACGTCGTCTCCGGCGCCGGAGCCCGCCGCGGGAGCCGACCCGGCGGGCTACAAGCTCGCCCCGCTCTACGCGACGTTGCCCGTGGCCAACATCGCGCTCTACATGCTGTGGCTCGGCGTGGGCATCTACCTGCTCCCGATGCAGGTCATCCACATCAAGGGCGTCCCCGACCAGAACGCGCTCAAGTGGCCGCTGTTCTGGGGGTCGCTGCTCGCCACGGTCGGCAATCCGCTGTTCGGCAAGCTGTCCGACATGACCCGGTCGCGGTTCGGCCGGCGCTCGCCCTACATCCTGTTCTGCGCGCTGATCGGCGCGGGCGCGCTGTGCCTGCAGGCGAACGCGAACTCGATCGCCATGGTGGCCCTGACCTGGGGCGTCATCCAGTTCATCATGAACGGCTACCAGGCCGCGGTGACCGCGGTCATGCCCGACCGGGTGCCGGCGAAGAAGTACGGCATGTTCTCCGCGATGATCGGCCTGGGCACCCCCGTGGCCACGATCATCATCTCGTTGATCATCGCCGGCGTGGACCTCAACATGATCGGCATCGACGCCCACATCGGCGGCTTCGACGGCCGGTTCGCGAATCCCGAGGACGGCGGGGCCCAGGGCTTCTACCTCATCGCCGCGATCCTCGCGGCGGCGGCGATCGTCTTCGTGATCGTCAGCCCGGACAAGTCCACCAAGGACATGCCCACCGAGAAGTTCGCATTCGGCGAGTTCGTCAAGGGTTTCCGGGTCTCACCGCGCGAGCACTCGGACTTCTTCATCGCCCTGTTCTCACGCCTGGGCGTGATGCTCGGCTACATGGTGGTCCTGCAGTTCAACTACTTCATCCTCTTGATGTACATCAAGATCCCGATGAACGAGGTCACCACCAAGCTGGGCACGCTGACCGTCGTCGGCGCCGTGGTGACCGTCTTCTCGGCGATCGTGATCGGCCCGATCGTGGACCGCGTCGGCCGGGTCAAGCCGTTCGTGATCGGCGCCGGCGTCGGCGCCGCGCTGTCGCTGATGATTCCCCTGCTGTGGCCGTCCGAGGGCGGCATGATCGCCTTCAACGTCGTCAACGGCTTCTTCTTCGGCATGTACATGGCCGTCGACATGGCGCTGATCACCCAGGTGCTCCCCCGCCCCAAGGACGTCGGCAAGGACATGGGCCTGATCAACATCGCCAACGCCGGCCCGCAGATCGCCTCCCCGTTCCTGGCGCCCTTCCTGGTGGACGACCTGGGGATGGGCTACAAGGGCCTGTTCGCCTTCGCCGCCGCGGTCTCCCTGCTGGGCGCCCTGCTCGCCCTGCTGGTCAAGCGGGTGAAATAGCCCCCGCGCGCACCGACGCCGATGGGGCGGACCTGGCCACCGGTCCGCCCCATCGGGCTGCGACGAAAAACGACCTCGCGGTCGTGGACACCGAAGGCGGGATGCGGTGTCCACGACCGCGAGGTCGGGTGCGTGTCCGCGATCGCGTGTCCCGAGATTGCGCGTGTGGGCTCAGCGCATGGCTTCCGAGGTCCAGCCGTTGTCGGCCAGACGGGACATGTCGGCCCACGCGGCGTCGATGGTGCGCATCAGGTGGGCGCCGTCCAAGGTGCCCACCTCGGTCCATTCGTCCATCGCGACCCGCATGACCGCGTGGTAGAGGGTCACCACGAGGGCGGGACGGCGGTCGGTGTCGGGGTCGACGCCCTCGCGGCGGGCGATCTCGGCGGCCATGCCGCGCTCCAACTCCATCGCGTTGCGCAGCGACGCGGCCAGCAGTACCGGGGTGCCCTCGATGAGACTGCGCATCCGCAGGAACTCGTGCGCCGTGTCCTTGTCCGGGCCCTCGTCCATCTCGGACACCACCGCCGCGCCCGCGCGCCGCAGCGCCGTCAGGGGCGCCTCGCCCGCCGGGCGGGCGCGCAGGGCGGACAGGAACAGGTGCTCGAACTCCGTCGCGCGGGCGAGGGCGACCTCCTCCTTGCCCGCGAAGTAGCGGAAGAAGGTGCGGCGGGAGACCTCCACGGCGGCGACGATCTCGTCGATCGTGGTGGCGTCGTAGCCCTTGCGCAGGAACGAATCCTGTGCGGCGTCGATGAGCGCCTCGCGCGTGCGTTCCTTCTTGCGTTCCCGCAGACCCGTCGCGGCGCCGGCCGTGTCCTGCACGTTGCGTAATCCTCTCGCTCGTCTGTGCACAGTATGGCACTTGCCACTGCGTGCAACTTGAGTGATTTGGCTATATGGCACTCGGTGCCATATCGTCGGATGGTTGACAGCACCGTTCGACACCACCGTTCGACACCACCGTTCGACACCACCGTTCGGCACCACCGACCGACGCATATGTAGGGGACGCATGAGCCAGACTTCGACGGCGGCGACAGTGGGAGCGCCCCCGCCCGACAATGCGAAGGCGACCGGCCGCAAGGGCATGCAGGGGCACCCCTGGCTCACCCTGTTGGCGGTCGCGTTCGGCGTCATGATGGTGGCGCTCGACGGGACCGTGGTCGGCATCGCCAACCCGGCCATCTCCAAGGACCTCGACGCGTCCCTCGCGGACCTGCAATGGGTCACCAACGGCTACCTGCTCGCCCTCGCGGTGTGCCTGATACCCGCGGGCAAGCTCGGCGACCGCTACGGCCACAAGACCATCTTCCTGATCGGCGCGGCCGGCTTCGCGACCACGTCGCTGCTGATCGCGTTCTCCCAGTCGGTCCAGATGCTGATCGCGTTCCGCGTGCTCCAGGGCGTGTTCGGCGCGCTGTTGCAGCCGACCGCGCTCGGGCTGCTGCGCAACAGCTTCCCCGGCAACAAGCTCAACATGGCGATCGGCATCTGGGGCGCGGCGATTTCCACCGCGACCGCGGCGGGACCGATCGTCGGCGGCCTGCTCGTGGAGCACGTGAGCTGGCAGTCGGTGTTCTACATCAACGTGCCCATCGGCGTGCTGACCCTGGTCGTGGGCATCTGGGCACTGGCCAACAGCCGGGTGGCGGGGGCCTCCAACAAGATCGACTACATCGGCGTCGCACTGCTGTCGGCCGCGATGTTCTGCCTCGTGTGGGGCGTCATCAAGAGCGGCGAGAAGGGCTGGGGCAGCGCGTACACGCTCGGCTTCACCCTCGCGGCGGTCGTTTTGCTCGCGGTCTTCGCGCTGTGGCAGACCAAGGCTCCCGAGCCGCTCATGCCGCTGGTGATGTTCCGCAACCGCTCGTTCTCGATCGGCATCGTGCTGATGATCTTCATGGCGTTCGCGATGTTCGGCGCGATGTTCTTCATCACGTTCTACCTCCAGGGCGTCAACGGACTCAGCCCGATGGAGACCGGCGTGCGCATGCTGCCGATGTCGGTCGTGATGATGATCGGCTCGCCGATCGGCGCGTTCGCGATCACCAAGCTCGGTCCGCGCATCCCGATCATCGCGGGCCTGGCGCTCTCGGCGACCGCGATGGCGCTGCTCGCCCGGCTCGGCGAGGACGCGAGCTTCGGGTCGACCATGCTGCCGTTCGTACTGCTCGGCTTCGGGCTCAGCCCGATCATGGTCGGCGCCACCGACATCATCGT
Source organism: Streptomyces sp. SID3343 (assembly GCF_009865215.1). Classification (GTDB taxonomy): domain Bacteria; phylum Actinomycetota; class Actinomycetes; order Streptomycetales; family Streptomycetaceae; genus Embleya. The sequence continues at coordinate 15,963 of NZ_WWJX01000339.1, forward strand.
CGGCAACGCCTCGATGGAACTCTCCGGCGTCGCGTCCGGCATCCAGCAGGCCGCGATGCAGGTCGGCGGCGCGCTCGGCACCGCCGTGCTCGGCGCGGTCGTCGCGTCCAAGGTCTCCTCGCTGCTGCCCGACCGTTGGCCCGCGAGCGCCGGCGCGTACGACCAAATCCCGCACGGACAGCGGGAGACCATCGAGGGCACGGTGTCACAGGGCTTCCCGCCGGTGGACCCCAAGACGATGGACCCCGGCGTGGTCGACGCGATCACGCGCGCGTCGGACAGCACGTTCCTGGACGGCATGCAGCTCGCGTTCACGATCGCCGCAGTCGCGATGGCGGTCATGATCGTGCTCGCGCTGTTCGTCAAGCAGGGCGAGAAGCGGGAAGGCGCGGTCGCCGTCCACGTGTAGGGCATGATCGTCGAGCAATGCCGTCGCGCCGCCCCCGGTTTTGACCGAGGGCGGCGTTACGGGTTTCCCCACCAAATTAGACAGGTATTCTTACCTCGTGCAGCAAGACACCTCCTCCGGGGCCGAACTGGTGACGATGCTGGTCGGTGCCGTGCGCGGGATCAGCCAACTGTTCTCCGACCGCATGACGGCCGCCGGCTTCGACGAGATCCGGCCGACGCACGGCTTCGCGCTGACCCTGGTCGGCGAGGGCGGTACGACCGCCACCGAACTGGGCCGCCGACTGGGCATGACCAAACAGTCGGCCGGCGAGGTGGTTTCGCACCTGGCCCGACACGGTTACGTCGACCGCAAGCCCGACCCCGCCGACCGCCGCGCCCGCCGGATCACCCTCACCGAGCGCGGCCGCGAGTGCCTGCGGGTGATCTGGGCCGAACTGTCCTGGATCCAGGGCTCGTGGACGAAGGCGGTCGGCGTCGACGGCGTCGAGGACCTCAAGGAAGGTCTACGCGCGGGCATGCGCCAACTCGCGTCGTCGGGCGAACTGGCCGACAACCTGAGCCAGGCGTGGTGGTGGCGCGAGGTCTAGGAAGGTGGTTCGGGCGGCCGTCGGGCGGTTCGGCGACCGGACCGGCTTCGCGGCGCTGGGGATCGACGCGGCGGGCGTCGCCCGCTCGTCGGTCGGGCGCCGGTGGAGCGGCCCCGGGTCGAGACGTTCAGGGCCGGCTCGCCAGCACCCCCGCCGCGAGTACGCCGACCGCCACAACCGTCACCCACGTGGCACGGACCACCCGCTCGCCGTCGACCGGCGTGCCCGCCCGTATCGCCCGGTCGACCTGACGGTGTCGGAGCAGGCCGACCACGTAGACGGCGCAGCCGGCCGCCATGACCGCCACGCCCGGGAGCATGTACCACCATCGCTCGGTGTGGCCGGCGTGCACGAGCAGGGCGCCGTTGGCGACGAACGCGAGCGACGTGCGTGTCCACGCCATCCTGGTGCGCTCGGGTTGCAGGCCCGGATCCAGGGGCGGCCCCGGGAGCAGCGCGGAGCGGGCCATCAGCCGGCCAACATGAGGACGACGCTCACGACGATCACGATCACCAGGCCCGCGGACAGCACGAGCGGCAGCGCCGAGAACGGCAGCGCGCGGCCGAGCCGCATCGCGCGCTCCACCTGGTACCAGCGCCGGTACGCGGTGGCCGAGAGGGTCAACGCGAGTGCCACCAGGGCGAGACCGAGCACGAGTCGCTGCGCGCGGGGGGCCAGCTCCGGAACCAGCTGGACCACGGCCACACCGCCCGCGAGCAGGGAGAGCGCGGTGCGGATCCAGGCCAGGAAGGTGCGCTCGTTGGCGAGCGTGAACCGGTAGTCGGGCTCGTCGCCGATCTCCCGCAACCGGAAACGCTTGCGCTCGCTTGTCATACTCGTCATTTGATCATGTGTACTCGTGATGCGATCCGGCGCATGCGGCCCAGAACGCGAGGAGCCGCCCGCCCCGGGGGACGGACGGCTCGATCGAGCGCGACGGCGCTAGCGCAGCAGCGTCGGCTTGAGGTCCTTCATCCGCGCGAGCAGCCCGTTCACGAAGGCCGGCGACTCGTCCGTGGAGTATTCCTTGGCGAGCTCGACGGCCTCGTCGATGGCCACGACGTCGGGAACGTCCTTCTCCCAGAGCAGCTCGTAGATGCCCAGGCGCAGGACGTTGCGGTCCACGCCGGGCATCCGGTCGAGCGTCCACCCGACGGCGTAGGTGCCGATCAGGTCGTCGATCCGCTTGCGGTGCTCCTGCACGCCCTCGACCAGTTGCATCGTGTAGTCCGCGACCTGGGGCGCGTCCTTGTCGGCCTGGAATCGGCCGACCCAGTCCGCGAGGATGGTCACCGGGTCGACACCGCGCTGGTCGGCTTCGAACAGGATCTGCAGCGCGCGCTTCCTGGTCTTGCTGCGGGCACCCGCCACTAGGAGTTCACGCGGCCCAGGTAGTCACCGGAACGGGTGTCGACCTTGACCTTCTCGCCCGTCGTGATGAAGAGCGGGACCGCGATCTCGTAGCCGGTCTCCAGCGTCGCGGGCTTGGTGCCACCGGTGGAGCGGTCGCCCTGGACGCCCGGCTCGGTGTACTGGATGAGCAGTTCGACGGACGCCGGCAGCTCGACGTAGAGCGCTTGGCCCTCGTAGATCGCAACCGTCGCCTCGAAGCCCTCGAGGAGGTAGTTGGCGGCGTCGCCGACGGTCTCGGGGGTGATCGGCAGCTGCTCGTAGGTGTCCGTGTCCATGAACACGAAGTCGGCGCCGTCCTTGTACGAGAACTGCATGCCGCGCTTGTCCACGGTGGCCGTCTCGACCTTCGTGCCGGCGTTGAAGGTCTTGTCCACGACCTTGCCGGAGAGGACATGCTTGAGCTTCGTACGAACGAACGCGCCGCCCTTGCCGGGCTTGACGTGCTGGAACTCGACGACGGACCAAAGCTGGCCGTTGTCGAGCTTGAGCACGATGCCGTTCTTCAGGTCGTTGGTCGTGGCCACGAGTGTGGTGTCTCCTGCGTGCTTCTGGGACCGGATGATCGCGCGTCGAACGGGGCTGGGTCGCGTGTGCCGCTACAGCCCGCTACAGGACGAGCAACTCCTTGGTCGTGATGGTGAGTAGCTCGGGGCCGCCGTCTTCGAGCGGACGAACCACAAGGGTGTCCTCGATGCGGACACCGCCTCGGCCCGGGAGATAGATCCCCGGCTCGACGGTGACCGGCATGCAAGCGTCCAGCTTACCGGTCGCCGTCGGGCCCAGACGCGGGTCCTCGTGGATCTCGAGCCCGACGCCGTGACCCAGGCCGTGCGTGAAGAACTCCAGGTAGCCGGCCTGCTCGATCACGTCGCGGGCGGCCTTGTCCACCGCGGCCGCCTCGACCCCCGGCGCGAGAGCCTCGCGGCCGGCCTTCTGGGCGGCGAACACGACACCGTAGATCTCCTGTTGCCAGGCCGCGGGCTCGGTGCCGATGACGAAGGTACGGGTCATGTCGGCGTGGTAGCCGTGGTAGCGCGCGCCGAAGTCGATCTTGAGGAAGTCGCCGTCCTCCACTCTGCGGTCGCCCGGGTCGTGGTGCGGAACGGCCGAATTGGGGCCGGTGGCCACGATCGTGGGAAACGCCACCGCGTCGGCGCCGTGGTCGGCCATCCGACGCTCCAACTCCATCGCGATGTGCCGCTCGGTGCGCCCCACCAGGATCGATTCGATCATCTCGCCGAGGGCTCGGTCGCCGATCTCGCTCGCGATCCGCAGGGCGGCGATCTCCTCGGTGTCCTTGATCCGGCGCAGATCCTCCACACCGCGGCCGAGGGCGATCAGCTCGGCGCCGGGCGTCGCCTCCCGCGCGATCTCGCCGAGCGCGCGATACAGCTCGACCGTGACGTTTTGTTCCTCGATCGCGAGCCGGACGGCGCCGGCGGCGGTCACGCGCTTGGTCAGCGCCTGCGCGCACCCGCGCTCGGTGAGCAGCTCGACGTCGGGGGCCTCCTCGGTCGCCTGCGTCGTGTAACGCCCGTCGGTGCACAGGACCGCGTCGTCGCCCGAGTCCGCCGCGCGCACGAGCAACGCCGCGTGGGATCCGGTGAAACCGGTCAGGTATCGCACGTTGACGAGATTGGTGATCAAAGCGGCGTCCGCACCGGCTGCGGCCAAGCGGGAACGCAGCCGATCACGGCGTTGAGCGTGAGCCTCGGGCATGTGATCAGCGTAGACCCGAGGGGTGGCGCGAGCCCGGCGTGACGCGGCCAAAACGCGCGCCCCCGTTCACGTTCGGCGCCCCGCGCGCGCCGCGCGCACGTCCGGCCGACTCGGGGCTCCGGTGGCGACCACTTCTCGAATCGTTGTCCGGTTTCGTCGTGCGACGCGCGCATGCGGGTGTATTTCGCGCGTTATGGGGTTTGACGAGCGCTTTGACCTCTACGCTGCGAACAAGGGGGTGTGCCCGTGCTTATCAGTGGGAACGACGAGGCACGTTCGGTCGCCGTGAATCTACGGGTGTTGCGCCAGATCCGAGCCGCGGTGGCGCGATACCGCGGGTCGAGGACCGAACGGATCGAGATCGACCGGCGGCGCGCGGCGGGCATGCGCTTCCCCGACGAGGAAGAGCAACTCGCCCTGCGGGCCGCCCGTTTGCTGGAGCGGCACGAGGTGCCCGCTCCGGCGCTGCTCGCGACTGCCGAGCGGGAGTCGGCGCCCACGACGCCCGAGCGGATTATAGGAGTCTCCAACGATCTGCAGAGCGTCAACTTCCTCGCCCGCGGGGTCCGGGCGGCGGCCAGCGTGGCCCGCATCTGGTACGCCACGTCGGGGCCGGTACAGCCGCAGGCGACCGGTTTCCTGGTGTCGCCGACCCTGCTGCTGACCAATCACCACGTCTTTCCCGATGCCGACACCGCCCGCGGCGCGTTCGCCGAGTTCGGCGCGGAGATGGGGATCGACAACGAACTGCCGACGACCACCGTCCGGTTCACCCCGGACCCGGACACCCTCTACGTCACCGACCCGAACCTCGACTTCGCGCTCGTGGCGCTGCACCCACACGAGGACGACGGGCGGCGGGCCGGGGAGCTGTTCGGGCACATCCAACTGATCGCGGCGGCCGGCAAGTTGGTGGTGGGCGATCCGGTCAACATGGTCGGGCACCCCGACGGGCGGCTCAAGGAAATCGCGATCCGACAGAATCGGTTCACGCAGCGCTTCGACGACTTCCTCCAGTACGAGACCGACACCGAGCCGGGCAACTCCGGCTCGCCGGTGTTCAACGACCAGTGGGAGGCCGTCGCGCTGCACCACAGCGGCGTGCCCGCGCACGACGACGCCGGCAACATCCTCAACGTCCACGATCAACCGTGGCAGCCGGAACAGGGCCAGGGCGCCATCAAATGGCTCGCCAACGAAGGCGTGCGGGTGAGCGTGATCCTGCGCCGACTGGCCGAACTGCCGCTGGGCGAGGGGCAGCGGGCGCTGTTGGCCGAGATGGGCTCGCCCTCGGGTCTGGACGCGCTGCCCGCACGGCCGCCGGTGGCGTCGGCGGTACCGAGTCCACGCATTCCGGTGGCGGTCGCCGCCGGCTCGGAGCGGGTTTCGCCGGTGGGTCCGCGCGGTCGCCCGGGCGCGTTCGGTGGCCGGGTCAACCTGGTGTTCCTGCACGGCCGCGGCCAGCAGGCCAACGACCCCACGGTGTTGCGCCGGACCTGGGCGGCCGGCCTCAATCGCGGCCTGACGATGGCGGCGCTGCCCACCGTGGATCCCGAGGACGTGTGGTTCCCGTTCTACGGAAGCCGGCTCGTCGAGGTCATGGAGACGGTGTCGGGTGAGCCCACGCCGATCGCGTTGTCGCCGTCCGGGCGGGCGTTGTACGGGACGCTGCTCGACGAGGCGGCGCATCGGGCGGGCATGCCGACCGAGGAGCCGAGCGAGTTGGAGGGCCTCGGCGACGTCGTGGGAGTGATGCGCGAACCGCTCGGCTGGCTCGCGGCGCACACGGGCGTCGATCGGGCGGTGGTCGCGGCGGCGTTCAAGGACGTCGCGGCGTATCTGGACGAGGACGCCACCCGTGACGCGGTGCTCGATCGAGTCCTGGAGACCATGCCCGGCTCGGGCGCGGTGGTGGTGGTCGCGCACAGTCTGGGCACGGTGGTGGCGATGGATCTGCTGACCCGGATCGCTCCGGCCGCGTCGGTGGCGGGCCTGGTCACGGTCGGCAGCCCGCTGGGCATGGACACGGTCTACTCGCGCCTGCGTTTCGGCGGGCCTCGGCTGCCGACGATCGCGGGGCCGTGGGTCAACGCGTGGTGCCCCACCGACGCGATCGCGATCGGCTGTCCGCTGGCCGACGACTGGAGCGGGCTGGCCGCGGAGGTGTCGGTGGCCAATCCGCGCGACCGCTCGCACGACATCGGCGAGTATCTGTCCCACCCGGAGGTCGCCGGGGCGATCGGCCGGCTGCTGGGGTGAGCGGCGGACCGCTCGGCGAGGGTACGACAAAGGGCGCCACCCATGGGTGACGCCCTCTTTGTTGCGGCTTGTGTGCCGGGTCGTGGGCACGGTCGTGTGCGGTCGGGTGCGCGGGCTCGTGGTTGCCGACTCGTGGTTCGGGCTCGTTGTCGGGCTCGTTGTCGGGCTCGTGGGTCGGGCTCGTCGGGGAGGCGGGCTCCGGTCGCGGGTCGCCCCCGTCGACGTTCAGCCGTTGTCGAGTTCTTCGGCGAGCGCGCGCAGGGCCAGGCGGTAGGAGCCGATGCCGAAACCGGCGATCGTGCCGCTCGCGACGGCGGCGACCACGCTGGTGTGGCGGAACCGCTCGCGGGCGTACGGGTTGGAGATGTGTACTTCGATGAACGGCGCGGTTCGCTGGGCGACCGCGTCGCGCAGGCCGTACGAGTAGTGCGTGAACGCGCCCGGGTTCATCACCACGGGGATGCGGCCGTCGGCGGCCTCGTGCATCCAGCGGATGATCTCGCCCTCGTCGTTGGTCTCGCGCACCTCGACGGCGAAGCCGAGTTCGGTGCCGAGTCGTTCGCACTCGGCGACCAGGCCGGTGTACGACGTCGCGCCGTACACGTCGGGCTCGCGGCTGCCGAGCCGACCGAGGTTGGGGCCGTTGAGGACGAGGACCTTGCGCGTGCTCATGCGGAGACCTCGGCGTACGCGGCTACGAGGAAGGTCGGGTCGGGGCCTTCCAGGACGGTCGGCCTGGCCAGGCCGTCCAGGACGATGAAGCGGAGCATGTCGCCGCGTGACTTCTTGTCCACCCGCATGGTTTCGAGGAGCTTGGGCCACGCGTCGCCGCGGTAGGTCAGGGGCAGGCCGACCGCGGCGAGCACGGTGCGGTGCCGGTCGGCGGTCGCGTCGTCGAGTCGGCCGGCGATCCGGCCGAGTTCGGCGGCGTAGACCATGCCGACGCTGACCGCGGCGCCGTGTCGCCACTTGTAGCGCTCGGCCTTCTCGATCGCGTGCGCGAGGGTGTGGCCGTAGTTGAGGATCTCCCGGCGGCCGGCTTCCTTGAGGTCGCCCGAGACCACGTCGGCCTTGACCCGGATGGCACGGGTGATCAGCTCGGCGGTGTCCTTGCCCTGCGGGCTGCGCGCGGCCTCGGGGTCGGCCTCGATCAGGTCCAGGATGATCGGGTCGGCGATGAAGCCGGCCTTGATCACCTCGGCCAGGCCGCTCACGTAGTCGTTGGTCGGCAGCGATTCGAGCGTGGCCAGGTCGGCGAGCACGCCGGCAGGCGGGTGGAACGAGCCGACCAGGTTCTTGCCCTCGGCGGTGTTGATGCCGGTCTTGCCGCCGACCGCGGCGTCGACCATGCCGAGCAGCGTGGTGGGCATCGCGATCCAGCGCACGCCGCGCAGCCACGTGGCGGCGACGAAGCCCGCGAGGTCGGTGGTCGAGCCGCCACCGATGCCGACGATCACGTCGGAGCGGGTGAAGCCGGTCTGGCCGAGCACCGACCAGCAGTAGGCCGCGACCGCGACGTCCTTGGCCTCCTCGGCGTTGGGCACCTGGATCGCGATCGCCTCGTAGCCCTGCGCGGCGAGGTCCTCACGCACGGCTTCGCCGGTCGCGGTGAGCGCCTCGGGGTGCAGGATCGCCACCCGGCGCGCCGACGAGCCGATCAGGCCCGCGAGTTCGCCGAGCAGGCCGTGCCCGACCAGCACGTCGTACGGCTCGGCGGAGTCGCCGCCGACACGGATGCGGACGGGCTCGGTGGTGCTGCTGGTCATCGCTGGGCGTCCTTCTCGGGCTGCGGTCGATTCTTCAAGCCGGCGCTGATTTCGGCGACGACGTCCTCGGGGCTGCGCCCCGCGGTGTTCACGATCACGGCGGCGACCTCGGTGTAGAGCGGTCGCCGCTGCTCCATCAGTTCGCGCCAGCGGGCGCGCGGGTTGCCCACGAGCAGCGGGCGCGGCGCGTCCAGGCCGACCCGGCGCACCGCGTCGGCCAGGTCCACGTCCAGGAACACCACGTGGTGGCCGGCGAGCAGCGCGCGCGTGGCGTCGGCCAGGATCGCGCCGCCGCCGAGCGCGAGCACGCCCGCGTGCCCGGTCAGGGCCTCGGCCACCGCGTCGTGTTCGAGCGCGCGGAAGTACGGCTCGCCCTCGTCGACGAAGATGTCGGGGATCGGCTTGCCGGCGCGGTCCACGACGTCGGCGTCGGTGTCGCGGAACGCGACCTCGTGCGCCTGGGCGAGCAGCAGGCCCACCGTCGTCTTGCCCGCGCCGGGCGGCCCCACCAGGACCACCAGCGGTCGCCTGCCCTGCTCCCCCATCGTCTCCCCCATCGTCGTGCTCCTACCGAATCTCCAGCGCGTCCAGGTAGCCGCGCACGTTGCGGGTGGTCTCGGCGACCGAGTCTCCGCCGAACTTCTCGGTGATCAGGTCGGCGAGCACGAGGGCGACCATCGCCTCGGCGACGATTCCTGCGGCCGGCACGGCCGCGACGTCGGAGCGCTGGTGGTGGGCCTGCGCGGCCTCACCGGTGCGCACGTCGATCGTGCGCAGCGCGCGCGGCACGGTCGCGATGGGCTTCATCGCGGCGCGCACCCGCAGCACCTCGCCGGTGGACATGCCGCCTTCGACGCCGCCCGCGTGGTGCGACGTACGCCGGGCGCCTTCGGGGGTGTTGACGATCTCGTCGTGTGCCTGCGAACCGCGCACGCGGGCCAGGTCGAAGCCGTCGCCGAGTTCGACGCCCTTGATCGCCTGGATGCCCATGAGCGCGCCGGCCAGGCGCGAGTCGAGGCGACGGTCCCAGTGCACGTAGCTGCCGACGCCCGGCGGCAGGCCGTAGGCAAGCACCTCGACCACGCCGCCGAGGGTGTCCCCGGCCTCACGCGCGGCGTCCACCTCGGCGACCATCGCGGCCGACGCGGCCTCGTCGTGGCAGCGCACGGGGTCGGCGTCCAGGCGCGCGGT
>NZ_WWJX01000340.1 GCF_009865215.1 Streptomyces sp. SID3343
CTGCCGCGCGGGACCCGTCGATGACGGGCGCCGGCACCACTCGAACCACCTCGGCGGGAGCCCTCACGTGATCGCGTTCGTCACCGGAACGGTGGCCGGCCTCGCGCCGGACGCCGCAGTCGTCGAGGTCGGCGGGATCGGCCTGGCCGTCCAGTGCACGCCCTCCACCCTGGCCGCCCTGCGGATCGGCGAGCCCGCCCGGCTCGCGACCTCGATGGTCGTGCGCGAGGACTCGCTCACGCTGTACGGCTTCGCGGACGAGGACGAGAAGAACACCTTCGAGATACTGCAGACGGCGAACGGCATCGGCCCACGCGTCGCGCAGGCGATGATCGGCGTGCACAGCCCCGACGCGCTGCGCGCGGCAATCGCCACGGGCGACGAGAAGGCGCTGACCGCCGTGCCCGGCATCGGCAAGAAGGGCGCGCAGAAGCTCCTGATCGAACTCAAGGACAAGCTCGGCGCGCCCACCGGCGCCAAGCGCGCGATGGGCGTCGGCAGCCCGGTGAGCCTGGGTTGGCGCGACCAACTGCACGCGGCCCTGGTCGGCCTGGGCTACGCCACGCGCGAGGCCGACGAAGCCGTCGAAGCGGTCACCCCGCAGGCCGAGGCCGAGACCACGCCCGACATCGGCGCGCTGCTCAAGTCCGCCCTGCGCGGTCTCAACCGACGGTGAGCCCCCGGACGCCGGCCGCCGCCGTGTCCCCTCGGGTGGGCAGGATGGACGGCAGCACGAGCACACTCGGCGGCACGAGCACGAGCCGGCGGCACACGACCATGGGCGGACGACGATGACGCACGACGGCGAACGACTGGTGACCGCCGAGGCGGACGGCGAGGACCAGGCCGTCGAGGCGGCCCTGCGCCCGAAGAACCTCGACGAGTTCATCGGCCAGGAGCGCGTGCGCGAGCAACTGTCCCTGGTCCTGCACGCGGCCCTGGCGCGCGGCGGCACCGCCGACCACGTCCTGCTCTCGGGCCCGCCCGGCCTGGGCAAGACCACGCTGTCGATGATCATCGCCGCCGAGATGGGCGTCCCGATCCGGATCACCTCGGGACCGGCGATCCAGCACGCGGGCGACCTCGCCGCGATCCTGTCGTCGCTGTCCGAGGGCGAAGTGCTCTTCCTCGACGAGATCCACCGGATGTCGCGGCCCGCCGAAGAGATGCTCTACATGGCGATGGAGGACTTCCGGGTCGACATCATCGTCGGCAAGGGCCCCGGCGCGACCGCGATCCCGCTGGAGCTGCCGCCGTTCACCCTGGTCGGCGCGACCACCCGGGCCGGGCTGCTGCCGCCGCCGCTGCGCGACCGCTTCGGCTTCACCGGGCACATGGACTTCTACGCCCCCACCGAACTGGAACGCGTGCTCGACCGCTCCGCCCGGCTGCTCGACGTGGAGCTGTCCCAGGAGGGCGGCGCCGAGATCGCGGGCCGCTCACGGGGCACGCCGCGCATCGCCAACCGGCTGCTGCGGCGGGTGCGCGACTACGCGCAGGTGCGCGCGGACGGCCGAGTCGACCAGGACATCGCCTCGCGCGCGCTGGAGGTGTACGAGGTGGACGCCCTCGGCCTCGACCGGCTCGACCGGGCCGTCCTGCGGGCGCTGATCACCCTGTTCGGCGGCGGCCCGGTGGGCCTGTCCACGCTGGCCGTGGCGGTGGGCGAGGAGACCGAGACGGTCGAGGAGGTCGCCGAACCGTTCCTGGTCCGCAGCGGCTTCCTCGCCCGCACCCCCAGGGGCCGCGTCGCCACTGCGGCGGCATGGGCCCATCTGGGTCTGAACCCGCCGCAGGGCGTGCTGCCCGGCCGCGAGAGCGCGCATCAGAGTGTGTTGTTCGACAAAGGGACCGTGACCGGTAAGGATGCAACCGAATAAGGCCGGTGCGTCGCGGGAACGCACGCGGCCCGCAGTCGTTGTTCCTGTAGTACGTACCCGTCTAGACTCCGCCGAGGCTGCCGCACCGTGGCCGGCCGAGTGTCACCGTCCGGGCCGCCGAGCGGCCTTGGGAAGGAATCGTTTCAAGCTGTGAATGTGACCACCCTCCTCCTGCCAGTGCTCCTCGTAGTGATCTTCTACTTCCTGATCATCAGGCCGCAGAAGGCTCGTCAGCGGCAGGCCCAGGAAACACAGAACACGCTGCGCCCCGGCGCCGAGGTCCGCACGATCGCAGGACTGTACGCAACGGTCACCGAGGTCGAGGACGATTCCGTCATCCTTGAGATCGCCCCGGACGTGCACTGCCGCTTCGTCAAGAGCGCCATTGCCGCGGTCCTGTCGTCCGGCGACGACGCCGAAACCGACGACGGTGACGACGAGCACGACGACGAGCACGACGACGACGCCGTCGTCACCGGCGCCGGCGACGACGTCGTCAAGCTCGACAAGAAGCCCGAGACCGGCGACGCCGCCGAGAGCACCGAGTCGGAAGCCGCGGACCTCACCAAGTCCGAGGGCTCGACCAGTGTTCCCGAAGGTGCCGACCGGCTTCGCAAGGACGACAAGCAGGACAAGCAGGACTAGCGCGGCTCGGTCGACCGCGACTGCCTACGGGCCGACGCGGAGCAATACAGTCATGTGACCGGGGGTGATTCCCCGGATACGTAAGCGTCCGGCATCATGTCGGGCGCCGTGCCGCGTCTCGCGGGCGGTCGCGCAGACCGCCTCGCGGCGGTATAGACAGGGAGATTGGGCGAAGGTGGCAGCACCGAAATCGAGTTCCCGAGGGCACCCGGGGCGGGCCCTGGCCTTCATCGCGGTCGTGATCGCGGCGCTGTACACGATCATGTTCGCGACCGGGGACAAGACCCCGCGACTGGGCATCGACCTCGCGGGCGGCACCAGCGTCACGCTGACCGCCAAGACCGACCAAGGCTCCTCCAAGAGTGCGATCAACGACCGCAACATGAAGACCGCTGTGGAGATCATCCGCCAGCGTGTCAACGCGTTCGGCGTGTCCGAGGCCGAGGTGCAGACCGAGGGCGATCGCAACATCGTCATCAGCATCCCCAAGGGCAAGAACGAGAAGGAGACCGCCTCGCAGGTCGGCCAGACCGCGCGGCTGTTCTTCCGTCCCGTGATCGAATACGCGCAGCTCAACCCGGCCGGCGGAACGACACTGCCGCTGACTCCGCCCACTGCGCCGTCCACGATGCCGACCCCGGACAAGCCGCAGGGTCGGGTCATCCCGAACCTGAAGGACGCCACCGGCGCGCCGACCGCACCGACGCCGTCGACGACCCCACCGTCGACGACGCCGCCGGCAAGCACTCCGCCGGCCACCACCCCGCCGCCGGCCGCGGACCCCAACGCCGGCGCGGACAAGAACGGCATCTCGCCCGCCCTCCGGGAGAAGTTCAACAACCTGGACTGCTCGCTTCCGGAGAACCGCGGGCAAGGTGCCACGCCCGCCCCCGAGGCCGAGCCGACCGTGGCGTGCAGCAAGGACCAGGACGAAGGCGCCGAGAAGTACATCCTCGGCCCGGTGCTGATCCCCGGCACCGACGTCAAGAAGTCCGTCGCGCAGCTCTCCCAGAACGGTCTGGGCGGCTGGGAAGTCAAGCTCGACTTCACCGGCAAGGGCACCGACAAGTTCACCAAGGTCACCGGTGACCTCGCGAGCGGCGTCTACCCGACCAACCGCTTCGCGATCGAGCTGGACGGCGTGGTCGTGTCCGCGCCGAGCAACAAGGAAGCGATTCCCGGCGGTACGGCGGTGATCTCGGGCAACTTCACGCAGTCCTCTGCGAAGAACCTCGCGAACATCCTCCAGTACGGCTCGCTGCCGCTGTCCTTCACGCAGAGCGACGTCACCACGGTGTCCGCCTCGCTCGGCGGCGACCAGCTCCGGGGCGGTCTGATCGCGGGTGCGATCGGCATCGTCTTGGTCATCCTGTACTCGCTGTTCTACTACCGGGGTCTCGGCCTGGTGAGCATCGCCTCGCTCGTGGTGTCGGCGGCGCTGACCTACGCCATCATGTGCGTGCTCGGCAGAAGCATCGGATTCGCGCTCAACCTGCCCGCGGTGTGTGGTGCGATCGCGGCGATCGGTATCACGGTGGACTCGTTCATCGTGTACTTCGAGCGGATCCGAGACGAGATCCGCGAGGGTCGTACGCTGCGTCCGGCCGTGGAGAAGGCGTGGCCCCGCGCCCGCCGCACGATCCTGGTCTCCGACGCGGTGTCGTTCCTGGCCGCCGCGGTGCTGTACATCGTCTCGGTCGGCAAGGTGCAGGGCTTCGCGTTCACGCTGGGCCTGACCACCCTGCTCGACGTCGTGGTGGTGTTCCTGTTCACCAAGCCGCTCATGACGATCCTGGCGAAGCGCAAGTTCTTTGCGGACGGCCACAAGTGGTCGGGCCTCGATCCCGTGGCGCTCGGAGCCAATCAGCGTCAGTCCTACCGGAGCCGTCGGCCGCGTACGCGTGCCGCCGGCGTCAAGGAGGCGTGATGAGTCGCTTCGGTGACCTGAAGAACATCGGTGTGCGGCTCCACCACGGCGACGTCTCGTTCGACTTCGTCGGACGCAAGAAGCTGTGGTACTCGATCTCGGCGCTGATCCTGGTGCTCGCGGTCGGTGGCCTGCTCGGCCGGGGCCTGCACGAGGGCATCGAGTTCAAGGGTGGTTCGGTCTACACCCTGGAGCACACGTCGGCCTCGACGGGCGACGCCCGCCATGCCGTCGAGCCGTTCGCCGGCGACAGCGAGCCGATCGTGCAAAAGGTCGGCAAGGACGGCATTCGCATCCAGCTGGCCGAGTCGAACGTGGACAAGACCAAGGTGATCGCGGCGGACATCGCCAAGCAGCTGAACGTCTCGGTCGACAAGGTCAACACCCAGGTGGTGGGCCCCAGTTGGGGCAAGGAGATCTCCAAGAAGGCCCTTCAGGGCCTGGTGATCTTCATGATCCTGGTGGTGATCTACCTCACCTTCGCCTTCGAGTGGCGGATGGCGGTGGCAGCGCTCATCGCGCTGATCCACGACATCGTCATCACCATCGGCGTGTACGCGCTGGTGGGCTTCGAGGTGACACCGGGCACCGTGATCGGTCTGCTGACGATTCTGGGTTACTCCCTGTACGACACCGTGGTCGTGTTCGACACGGTCAAGGAGAACACCAAGAACATCACCAAGCAGACCAAGCACACCTACAGCGAGGCGGCCAACCTCGGTCTGAACCAGACCCTGGTGCGTTCGATCAACACCACGATCGTCGCGCTCCTGCCGGTCGCGTCGCTGCTGTTCGTCGGTGGCGGTCTGCTCGGCGCGGGCATGCTCAAGGACATCGCGCTGTCGCTGTTCGTGGGCCTGGCCGCCGGTGCGTTCTCGTCGATCTTCATCGCGACTCCGATCCTGGCCGACCTCAAGGAACGCTCGCCGGAGATGAAGGAACTCGCCCGCAAGGTGGGCGCCCGCCGGGCGTCCGACGCCAAGCAGGCCAAGGCCGCCGCCGAGGCGGCCGCCGCGTCCGACAGCCCCGAGGGGCACCCGGACGTGGACGGCGAGACGGAGCAGGAGATCGAGGCGGTACCGGCACAGGGCGGTGCGCCCGGCGCGGGTGCCTCGCGCAGCCGGGCCCGGACTCGTCCCGGCGGCAAGAGGAAGCGTTGATGGCAGCGCAGGACCTGTACGAACTGCTGGACAGCCGGATCCGCGACGTCGCGGACTGGCCGAAGCCGGGCGTGGTGTTCAAGGACATCTCGCCGCTGCTCGCCGACCCGGTGGCCTTCGCGGCGCTGGTCGACGCGCTGGCCGAGCGCTGCGAGGGCGGCGTGGACAAGGTCGTGGGCATCGAGGCCCGGGGCTTCATCCTCGCCGCGCCGGTGGCCTACCGTGCGCAGGCCGGATTCGTTCCGGTCCGCAAGCAGGGCAAGCTGCCGTGCGCGACCTTCGCACAGTCCTACGAGTTGGAATACGGCTCGGCCACCCTCGAGGTGCACCAGGACGCGTTCGAGCCCGGTGAGCGGGTGCTCGTGATCGACGACGTACTCGCCACCGGCGGCACCGTCGAGGCCACGATCGACCTGGTCCGGCGGGCGGGAGCCGAGGTGGTGGGCGTCAACGTCCTCCTCGAACTCGGTTTCCTGGACGGCAGGGCCCGACTCGCGTCGACGCTGCCGGACGGCAAGCTGGAATCGTTCATCGTCGTGTGACACGCCGTCGAGGCGCGTTGTCGGAGGCCGGAGGCCGCCCCGTTCGGGGAAGCCGCCGGCCTCCGGCGTTGGTCCGGGTCGAGCGCGTGAGCGGGGAGACGCCGATCCGGTGGACGAGTCGTGAGGGCGTGGGTCAGTACGATGGAAGTTCCGTCATCTGTGGGAGGAGTTCCCTTGTCGGACGAGGTCGCGCCCGTCGCGTCGTCCTCGGGGGATGCCGTGGAGCATGCGGCCCCCTCGGACGACGCCACACGTGCCACAGCGGATCCCGCGGGCCATCCGTCGGTCACTCCCGAGCCGGCGGCCTCCGCACGGGACACGCAGCCCGGGCCGGACACGCAGGACGAGGCGGCGGCGACCCAGGCGCGGACCGAGCCTGCCGACCCTGCGGGGCCCGGCGAAACGCGGGCCCGGACTCCCGAGCCGG
>NZ_WWJX01000341.1 GCF_009865215.1 Streptomyces sp. SID3343
GTGGCTCGGTGGCTCGGTGGCTCGGTGGCTCGGTGGCCCGGTGGCCCGGTGGCCCGGTGGCCCGGTGGCCCGGTGGCCCGGTGGCCGGGGCCGGGGCCGGGGTCGGGGGCCGGGTGCCGGGTGCCGGGGCCCTGAGATTCCGAGGCTTGGAGGTCTGGAGGCCCGGAGATTCGGAGGCCCGGGGCCTGGGTCCCGGGGGTCTGGGGATTTCGAGGGTTGGAGGTTTGGGGGCCGGAGTGGGGGAGGTCGGTTCGTGTGGTGGTTGCTTGGGTGTGTGAAATTCGCGGGCGGACGGGGGCCTGGTCAGTGGTAGAGGCGGCCGGCGAAGCGGCGGGTGAAGGTGTCGGCCGTGGCGGTGACGGTGATGTCGTAGTGCCCGGTCGATTGGGCGTCGAGGGTCAGGTGGTGGGTGGCGCCGGCGGCTACCGGGGCGGTTCGGTCGGGGCCCGCGCCGGTGACGGTGAACGTGGTCGGGGCGCCGCCGGTGTTGGTGAGGGTGATCCGGAGCCGGCGGTCCGGCAGATCCGTCGCATACGCCTCGGGGTGGGCCTTCGCGGCGTTCGCCCACGTGCGGACGTCGCCCTTGAAGCCGCGCAGGTAGCCGTCGGGGCCGTGTGCGTCGATGTCGTACGGACCCCCGCTGACGCTCTGCGCGCTGAAGAAGTCCTCGACCGCGCCGCCGGCGGGCACGGTGTACCGCCACGCGCCGAACTTGCGGTGGTTGACGGTGTACATGGAGAAGCCCGCGCCCAGGCCGCCGGTGTTCTCGACCTTGATCCAGAACCGGCCCGCGGCGACGTCGGTGCGTGAGGTGGTCGCGAAGCGGTAGTCGATCGGCAGCGCGGGGCGCTCACCGCTCTCCTGTACCGGCTGGTGTTGGACGATCGGCGGGATCAGCGGCGGCAGCTTCCACTTCTGCTTGGCCAACTCGTCGAGCAGGACGCGGGTGTCGGGCAGGGAAGGGAAGGAGACGTCCTTGGTGGTGAAGGCGAAGGCGCTCATCAGATCCCCGCACACGGTGCGTCGCCATGCGGAGATGTTGTCCTCGCGGACGCCGGTCCAGTTCTCCAGGAAGCGCAGTACGGAGGTGTGGTCGAAGACCTCCGAGCAGACCCGTCCGCCTTGGCTCCAGGGGGAGACGACGATCATCGGTACGCGCGGGCCGAGACCGATCGGGGCGCCGCCCACGAACTCGTCGGGGGTACCTTCGGGGGCGGTCGGCGGGACGATGTGGTCGAAGAAGCCGTCGTTCTCGTCGTAGTTGAGCAGCACCACGGTCTTGGCCCAGACCTCGGGGTGCGCGGCGAGGGCGTCCAGAACATAGGAAGCGGTGAAGTGCGCGCCCTTGGCGGGGGCGTAGTCGGGGTGCTCCGATTCCTCGGTGGGCGCCACGATCCAGCTGACCGCGGGCAGCGTACCGGCGGCGACGTCGTCGGCGAACGCCTTGGGGCCGCGCCGGGCCATACCGTTCACGTACAACGGCGAACTCTGTGCCGCGTTACGAAAGTTCACGAACCACGCGAGCGCGTTGTCGTCGTAGTTGTCCTCTTGCTGGTACACGCGCCAGGACACGCCCGCGGCTTCGAGGCGCTCGGGGTACGTCGTCCAGCGAAAGCCCGGCTCGCTGTTGTCGACGACCGGGCCGCCGGCCGCGCCGCGCGGGTCGACGGTGCCGGTCCACAGGTAGAGGCGGTTGGGGTTGGTGGAGGCCATCGCCGACGAAAAGTACTGGTCGCAGACGGTGAAGGAGTCGGCGAGCGCGAACTGGTAGGGGATGTCGCGGCGTTGGTAGTGCCCCATGGTCAGCCACGACTTGGCCGGGACCCAATTGTTGTACTGCCCGTTGGCCCAGGCGCTGTGGCCGCCGCCCCACGAGTGGTCGAGCCCGGGTACCTGTTGCGCGTTGCTGGTCGCGGTGTCCAGGTGCCACGGGAGCAGCGTGGTGCCGCCGTTGGTGCCGAGGAGGCGTTGATGCAGCACGTCGCCGTTGTCGGGGAAGCGCACGAGTGAACGGTCGGCATAGCCGCGCACCCCGCGCAGCGTGCCGAAGTAGTGGTCGAAGGACCGGTTCTCCTGCATGAGGATCACCACGTGCGCGACGTCGTCGAGGGTGCCGGGGGCCCCGGCGGTGGCGGCGACGGCCTGCCGCACGGCGGGGGACAGGGGCGCCCCGGGCGGCGGGGGCGCTGCGCCGGAGCCTTCGGCGCCCGCGACCGTGGCGCCGGACGCGGCGGCTGCGGCGGTCGCGCCGAGGAAGCCGCGACGGGAGATGGGTGACATGGGGGAGTCCTCCGAAAGGGTGAAGAGCGGTCGGACACACGAGGCCGCGCTCATCCTGACGCCCCGTCAGCTGCCGGCGGGAGACCCAGAGGTTAACCAGTGGGTAACTTTTGCGGGGTCGCTTCTTCGGCCCCTTCTGGGGGGCCTCCTTCGGGGGTCGGGATCGGGCGTGGCGCGGCGTGCTTTCGGGTGGGAGGTTCCGAATGCTGACGTGAGGGACGTCGCCAGAGAAACAAGTGATCGAAATATGGGCGGAATTGGTCGACTCGGCTGATTCTGCGTTCTCGCTCTTGACCCTGATCGTTCGCAGGCGCGATGGTCGTAGAAATCGGTAGAACCTCTTCAGGGCATCGGAGGCCACCATGGCGCTAACGTTCATCGCCAAGGACCCGAACACCAACGGCACCCAATGCCCCACGGTGTGGGTGGACCACGACCGACAGGAACTGGTGTTCCAGGGATGGCGGGCCGACGCGAAAATGATCGCAGAGGCGTTGCGCACCGGCTCGATTCCCGACGATGAAGCGGTTGTTCGCCTGCCTCTGCGTATGGCGGCGGCGATCCGAGAGGCTTGCGATGTCGCAGAACGACACGGTGTTCGCTGATCTTCTGGCGCGGACGCGGCACACCGCCGTTCACTTGGAGCTACGCGACTCGTACGGGGTGGATGTCGAGTCCACCGAGTTCGGTTCATGGCGCGCCGGTTGGCGACCCGATCCTGATCCGGCGTCATGGTGGAACGACTTCCATACGACGGTCTGCGACGCGGTGGCCCGCGGAATCGTCTTTCGTCGGGCTCGGATTGTCTCGGTGCCGGTGAGCGACTACATCCGCTACGAGCACGGGTGTACCTATCAAAACCTGCTGGCAGGCGAGGATGTGCGTTGGCTGCCCCGCCGCCAGGCTTCCGATCTGGCGATCCCGGGCAATGACTATTGGCTGTTCGACGACCGCGCAATCATGTGGAACCACTTCACCGGCGATGGTGGCTCCGCCGGGCCGGAAGTGGACGAACGGCCGGACGTGGCGAAGTTCTGTGGGACGGCGTTCGAGGCCGTTTGGGAGCGGGCCACGGCTCACCAGGACTTCCGGATCTGAGCCGCACGTACCATTGATGGCCGACTCCCCGTCCTCCAGTGTCCAGGCCGCCCGCAAGGCCCTGGCCGACCGTCTCCGTGAGGTCCGGCGCGACGCCGGGATCACCGCGAAGGAGATCGCGGGCAGCGCGGGCTGGTACCCCTCCAAGGCATCTCGGCTGGAGAACGCGGTCACGCCGCCGTCGGACGATGACATTCGAGCCTGGTGCCGAGCTTGTCGCGCCGACGATCAGGTGGCGGATCTGATCGCCGCCGCACGGTCTGCCGACAATATGTACGTCGAGTGGCGGCGAGTGCAGCGAACCGGCCTGCGCAGACTGCAAGAGTCGTACGTGCCGCTCTACGAACAGACGAGGGTATTTCGTACGTACTGCGCCAACGTTGTCCCCGGTGTGCTGCAAACACACGCCTACGCCACGGCGTTGATGCGCGCGATCAGCTCGTTTCATCGAATCCCGGACGATGTGACTGCGGCCGTGGACGCGCGGTTGGCACGCTCTGCGCACGTCGTGCGCGAAGGAGATCACCGCTTCGCGCTCCTACTCGAAGAGTCCGTCCTGCTGCATCGCGTCGGTGACGAGGAAACGATGGCGGGTCAACTCGGTTATCTCCTTGCCGCGATGGCGTTCCCGTCCGTTTCCCTGGGGGTCATTCCCTTCTCGGCACCACGGAGCATGTGGATGATCGAGACGTTCACGGTGTATGACGAGGCTTTGGCGGAGGCCGAGTTGCTCACCGGCCGGGTGGCTCTGACGGGCCCGACCGAGGTACGTCAGTACCTGCAAGCCTTCGCGGAATTCGCAAAGTCGGCCGTGTACGGCCGCGAAGCGAGAGCGCTGATCACGGCAGCTGTTGACTCTCTCGGGTGAAGCCCGTGGAACTTCGTGGAACTTGTTGGAGCCTGACGGCGGGCCTTGCCTAGCGTGTGCAACATGGCAACAGCACAAGAGGATTCCATCGAAATCGGACTCTCCCCTGCTGTCGGATCCTTCGTGGTGGACACCGTCAGGAAGCAGCTCGGTGAGATCTTGGCGACCGATGGCGCTGTGGTCCGGATGCGGCCGCCCGCCGGGGGCGTGTGTGGGTGTGCTCGGTTTCGGACTTGAGGCGTGCGGACGATGCGGAGCGGTTGTCTGGCGGGGTGGCGCGGGCGAACGGGGCGAGCCGGCAGCGGATTTGAGGCTCATCGGTCTGCGCGGTCGTGTTCCGGGTGTCCTGGGCGGGATCGGGGCGCGTGGTGGTTCGGGCTCTGTGTCGGGGTGGACGGGACGGGAGAGCGGTCGGATGTACGAGGGCGTGCTTGGCGTGGGGCACTACCTGTCGGGGCTTTGGTGGCGGGATGAGGTCGATGTGGTGTGTGAGGACGGCACGGTCGAGCGGATGGCCGTGCCGTACTGCGTGGTGTTGGGGCACTACCGGACCGGGGACGGGGAGTTGCGGTACCGGGTGCGCACGGCGGCGCGTGGGGAGCCGGTGCGGTTGTTGGACGTGGCGGCGGGTGATGTTCGGAAGCGGCGCTGCCCCGGCGGATAGCGGATAGAGGGGCTGCGGGGCGGGGCGTAGCGGGTGGGGCGGTGGGGATGCGCTTGTCGGCGCGGCACGGCGCGGGGCGGGTTTCGGCTTCGGCCTGTGGTGGCGGGGTTCGATGCGACGGGTGGGGCCGGTTGTGGTGGGTCGAGGGCGACGTGGTGTTGTCGGCTGCCGGCCCTGGTCGCTCGGTCGGGCGGCTCGTTCCGTCCGAGATCGTCGCCGCTCGGCCCGGGGCGTGCAGCAGGGGACATCCTTTGGCCCCTTCGGGGGAGGCGCGATGGCCACGACGAAGGACTTTCGTTGTCGACCGGCGGTCTCGGCCGATGCGTCGATGCGACCCGGCAAGTGTTGGGCTCACTGCCCAGCTTCCCGGGTTTGCCTGCTCCGGGGCCGGCGGCAGTGCTTCGTCGGGTTGACCGGCATTTAGTTAGCTGCCATATTAGTTGTATGGGAACGGGCGAGGCGGATCACGACACACCCACGCTGGATCAGGCTCGGCGGCAGTTGGCGCACTACGGGCTCGGGGCCGACCCGCAGGCGGTGTTGGTTGCGGTGCGGCTGATCTCGGCGGGGGCACGGCTCGGTCGGGCGACCGAGGTGCACTTTGCCAGGTATGGGCTGTCGACCGGTCGATACCGGCTGCTCGCGGATCTGGAGGACCACGACGGGGAGAAGTCCCCTTCGCGTCTCGCGGCCGACCTCGGCGTCTCGCGGGCCACGGTTACCGGTCTGGTGGACGGGTTGGAGCGGGAGGGGCTGGTCGCTCGGCGTCCGTCGGCGGAGGACGGGCGGGGTGCGGTGGTGGTGCTGACCGCTCGTGGCGCGCAGCGGTTGCGGGACATGGCGCCCGAGCACTTCGCTCGGCTGGAGGAGATGGTGGGCGAGCTCACCGTCGACGAGCGGGCGGTGTTCCTGGATCTGCTTTCCCGCGTCGTCCGGGGTGTCGGTGCCCTGACCGCGGAGTAGTTCGACCGGTCGCCGATCTTCTTGTTCGGTCAAAGCGCGACGATCTGCTCGGTCGTAACGCGTCGATCCGCTTCGTGCTGTCGGCTGTCCGTTGGTGTGGATGACCGGGTTTTTTTTATACCCCTGTAGTTAGCTGGCTAATCAGATCGGGAAGTTGGTCTTTCACATGTCAGGACTCACCCCGTCGATCCCGCGCGAAAACGGAACAGCGGAGGTCACCGTGTCCCGAGGAAACGACGCTGCCGGTGGTCGGCCGTTCACCCTGTGGCGTGAGGTGTCGGTCGCCTACCTCGCCCCCGCCCTGATGGCCGGCGCCGGCGGAGTCGCCGGTGGGCAGGCCGAGTTGGCTGTGGCGGCCTGTACCTCCATCGCCGGTACGTCGGCCGTGGTGGCGCTGCTGATCGGCACCTGGCTTCAGCGCCGCAGGGGACCGCGCCCGTGGACCACAACCCTGCCGCGGGTGGTCCTCGCCGCGCTGCTCGCCGTCTGCGCGGCCGCGGTCGCCGGCCTCGTCGGGTGGTTCGCCTCCCGTTGGCTGCCGGCGCACACCGGGGTGCCGGATGCGCCGTGGCTCACCCGCCTGCGGATGGATCTGCCGATATCGGCGGCGCTCGCCGCGGGCATCGTGACGTGGCGCTGGCGCGGAGCGCAACGCGCACTTCGGCCGCGGCGGTAGGAGTCGGCCGCGCCCGCCCCGCCATTCGTGCCGGGCGTCGGGCGCCGATCCCGCGCCCGACGCACACATCGACCACCCGCCCCGCTCGTCCGGGGAGACCGAAAGGCACACGATGATCGCCATCATGGGAGCGTCCGGAACCACCGGCGGCGCCCTGCTGCACAGCCTCACCGCGCTCGGGGTGCCGAGTCGGGCGCTGACCCGCGATCCCGACCGACTGCGGACCCACCTCGGCGACGCGGCCCGCCCCCTCGTCGACGTGTTGCCCGCCGACGCCGCCGACACCGACTCGCTGCGCGCCGCGTTCAAGGGGGCGCGGCAACTCTTCCTCGCCATGGCCAACGGCCCGGCGCAGGTCGAGTTCGAAACGCGGGCCATCGACGCGGCCGCCGACGCCGGTGTGGAGCACATCGTCAAGATCTCCGCGCCGGCCGCCGAACCGAATTCCCCCGTCGCCGTCTCGCGCGGCCACCACGCCGTAGAGGAACACCTGCGTGCGTCCGGCCTGGCCCACACCGTGCTCCGGCCGTACGCGTTCATGCAGAACCTGCTGCTCCTGGGCCCGGCGGTGGCCGCGCAGGGGGTCGTCCTGGGCGCGATGCGGGACGCCCCCTGCAACTGGGTCGACTGCCGCGACATCGGCGACGTCGCCGCCGCGGTGTTGACCCGGCCCGAACTGGTCGGCGGTACCTACGCCCTCACCGGGAGTGAGGCCGTCGGCTACGGCGACCTCGCCGAAACCCTCACCCACCTCCTCGGCCGCCGGGTGCGCTACGTGGACCTGGCCCCGCACGAGCTGCGGGATAGCCTGATCCAGCGCGCACAACTGCCTTCGTGGCTTGCCGAGCACGTGGTGGAAATCCAGCAACTGGCCGTGTCCCGAACGGAATCCCCCACCGAGACGGTCGCCCGCGTGCTGGGCCGCGCCCCCCGCACCTTGGATGCCTTCCTGCGCGAACACCTGGCCCGCTTCCGCTGATACCTCGTGCCGCGCGCGGCGAACGGTGCGCGCGCGGCGAACCAGGCTTGCGCATGACGAACCGTGCCGTGCATGACGAACCGTGCCGTGCGCGGTGAACCAAGCCGTGCGCGGAGAAGGCGCCGGTCAGTGCCGGCTCGTGCGCGGTCGGACGCCCAGAGCCGGGAGAATGGTTTCGCCGACGCGGTACGCCTCTTCGAGCAAGGGGTTTCCGGAGAGGATGAAGGTGTCGACGCCCATTGCCTCGAATTCGTGCAGGCGATCGACGACCTGGCTCGTGCTGCCCACCACGGCGGTACCGGGGCCCGGGCGGAACAGGCCCATCCCCGGCCACATGTTGGGGTGGGCCTCCAACTCCCGGGCCCTGGCCGGGACACGGCCGCCGTGTTGGCGGTACTGGCGCTGCCAACCGACACCGTCCGCGTCCTCGACCCGGCCGAGTTGTCGGGCGTAGGTCTCCCGGCTGGTGACCTCCAGGAGGCGGTCGGCGGCGGCCCACGCCTCGTCCTCGGTGTCGCGGACGATCAGGTGCAGGCGCAGACCGATACGCAGCGAGCGGCCGTGGGCGGCGGCGCGTTCGCGGACGCGGTCGAGCTTTTCCTTGAGCAGGTGCGGGGGTTCGCCCCAGGTCAGATACACGTCGACGTTCTCCGCGGCCATCTCGATGCCCGCCGGGGACGAGCCACCGAACCACATGGGGACGTGCGGGCGTGGTCCGTCGTGAAGTTCGCGCAGGCTGTTGCCCGCGCCCTTGAGATCGTAGAACCGGCCCTTGTGGTCGAAGGTTTCACCGGCGGTCAGACGGCGAACGATCTGCCAGTATTCGGCGCTGAGTTCGTAGCGTTCGTCGTGCTCCAGGTGCAGCCCGTACTCGCGCAGACTCTCGGTGGATCCGTTGACGACGTTGAAGCGCAGGCGGCCCGCACCGAACAGCGCCTCGAAACTGAGCGCCATCTTGGCCAGCAGCGTCGGCGAGATCAGCCCGGGGTGGATCGCGAGCAGCGGGCGAAACGTGGGCGCGGCGGCGGCCACGACGCTGCCGAGCGACCACACGTCGTACAGATCGGTGGCCAAGAGGGCGCCACTGAAGCCCAACCGGTCGACCGCGCCGCCCAGTTGCTGGAGGTAGGCCAGGTCGACCGGGCGGCGTCCGGCCGGCTCCCACGGATAGGGGCCCTCGCGCGGGATGACGTACCACAGGACTTCGGGGCTCATGCGCGGGCGCCGCCGTTCGCGAGGGCGGCCGCGACGACCGGGGTCAACGCCGGCACGTGGGCGTCGGCGACCGTGACGGCGCGGTCGATGAAGCCGTTGGCGGCCAGGATGTCGGCGGCCTCCTGCTGCTCCGCGACGAACGACTCGGGAACGGCCTCCAGGCGCCACGGCAGCCCCACGAGTGCCTGCTCCCAGTCGTCCTGGCTGCCCGGCAGTTCGGCCGCGTGCAGTTCGGCGGCCTCACGGATGTGGGCCGCGGCCCAGTCGTCGGCCTCCTGGAGGGCGGCGACCACGATCGCGACGATCTCCGGGCGCTGCTCCGCGAGTTCGCGGCGGGCGAAGAACACCGACCGGTCGGTGATCACGTCGCCGACGCGGTGGAGCACGCGCAGTCCGGGCTCCCGCCGGGCGGCGACGAGTTCGGGGCCCTGTGCGACCCAGGCCGCGATCTCGCCGGCGCGCAGTCGAGCGGCCTGGTCCCGACCGGCCTGCGGGCGTATCGGGGTGATGTCGTCGCGGTAGGTGAGGCCCACCCGGTGCAGGGCCTTGGCCACGAAGTGGGTCTGCCACGAGCCGATGGCCAGGACGACCGTGCCGCCCTTGAGGTCGACCGGTTCACGGACCGGACCCTCGTCGGCGACGTACAGCGCGCCGTGTTCGGGGCGCGGCGCGGACACCGCGACGTAGACGATGTCGTGGCCCTGCGCCTGCCCGACGATCGGGGGCGTGGAGCCGGTCCCGCCGAAGTCGATGGCGCCCTCGCCCAGCAGCGCGCCCACCCGGGTGCCCTCGACGGGGACCCAGGCGACCGTTTCGCCCAGCGGCGCCAGCGCGCGTTCCAGGATGCCCAGGCGGGCCAGCAGGTAGAGCGAAGGATTGCTTCCGTGGACACCGATGGTGACGGTCATTCAGCTCACTCCGGAGGTGGTGGCGGGGATGGTCTCGGGGGTGTGCACGCCCAGATCGGCGAGCAGCCGGCGGCGCAGTGCGGCGAACGCGGGGTCGGTGGGGTCGCGGGGGCGGTCCACGGCGACCCGTTCGTCGGTGACGAGATTGCCGTCGCGCAGGACGGCGACCCGGTCGGCGAGGCGGATGGCCTCCTCGACGTCGTGCGTCACCAGCAGCACGGCGGGTCGGTGGATGCGGCACAACTCGCCGACGAGGTCCTGCATGCGCATCCGGGTGAGCGCGTCCAGGGCCGCGAACGGCTCGTCGAGCAGCAGGAGTTCGGGCTCGCGGACCAGGGCGCGGGCGAGCGCGACGCGCTGCGCCTCGCCGCCCGAGAGGGTCGCCGGCCACGCTTCGGCGTGCCTGTCGAGGCCGACCTCGGTGAGCGCGCGCAGGCCGGTGGCGCGGGTGTCCTTGCCACGTGGCAGGCCCACGATCACGTTGCCCAGGACGCGCTTGGAGGGGACCAGGCGTGGCTCCTGGAAGACGATCGTGCGGGCGGCGGGGACCAGGACGGTGCCTCCGTCCGAGCGATCCAGCGCGCCGAGGATGCGCAGCAGGGTGGTCTTGCCGGTGCCGCTGGCGCCGAGCAGGGCGACGAACTCGCCGCGGGCGATGTCCAGATCGACGCCGTCCAGGACGGCGCGCGGGCCGAAGACGCGGCGCAGGCCGCGGATGTGTACGGCGGTGTCGGTCATCGGCCCGCTCCGTGACCCTGGGTGCGCCACGGCATCAGCAACCGCTCCAGCACGCGCACCGATACGTCGGCGAGCAGGCCCAGGATCGCGTACACCAGGATGCACACGGTGAGGATGTCGGTGCGCGAGAAGCTCTGGGCCTGGCTCATCAGGTAGCCGATGCCGGCGGTGGAGTTGATCTCCTCGGCCGCGATCAGCGCGATGACGCTCAGTGTCATGGACAGCCGCAGACCCGACAGCAGCGCGGGCAGCGCGCCCGGCAGGACCACCTCGCGCACCAGCGCGATGCGGCCGACACCGAACGTGCGCATGGCCTCGACGAGTTTGCGGTCCACGTTGCGCACACCGCCCGACGCGGAGACGTACATCGGGAACGCGGTGGCCACCGCGATCAGGATCACCCGCGCGGACTCGCCGATCCCGAACCACACCATGAACAACGGGACGAGCGCGAGAAAAGGCACCGTGCGCAACAACTGCACCGAGGAGTCGAGGAGTTCCTCGCCCAAGCGGGAGAACCCGGTGAGTACGCCCAGGACCAGGCCGATCGTGAGCCCGATCAGCAGGCCCAGACCGGCGCGACCCAGCGAGACCCGCAGCGCGTCCGGGAGTTGGCCGTTGTCCCACATCTCCTTGGCGGCGTGCCCGACGTCGGCCGGTGAGCCGAGCAGGTCGGGGCTGAGCGCCCCGGTGTGCGAGGCCCACGCCCAGCCGCCGAGCAGGGCGAGCGGGCCGATGGCGCGCAGTGCGGGGCCGAGGAAGCGCGGGCGCGGTCGGGGCAGGCGCGGGCGAGGGGGCACCAGCCCGGGGAACTCGGCGGTCTCGGTGGGGGTTCGGGTCTTGGTCAGCGTCGGCGCGGTCATCCGCCGGCTCCCGGAAGGGTGGTCACGTCGAGCAGGTGCGGCTTGACGTCGACCAGGCTCGGGGTGACCTTCTGGTCGAGGAAGAACTGCGCGACCTTGCCGAAGCGCTCCACGTCGGAGGGTTGGATCGGCTGTACGGTCGCGCCCTGCCTGGTGAAGTCGACCTGGACCTTCTTGGGCTCGGCGCCGTACGCGGTGGGGCCCGAGTCGGTGAACACGTTGATGTAGGCGGCTGGGTCGGCGATTTCCTTGGTACCGGCCTCGTGCAGGTAGGCGTAGAACGCCTTGACGATCTCGGGGTGCTTGTCGGCGAACGCGTTTCGTACCGCCCACACCGAGTAGTTGTCCGAGCCGAGCGCGCGCCCGTCGGCCAGCCAGTGTGCGTTGGACGCCGCGATGGCCGGCACCGAGTAGGTGGCCCACGTCGCCCATGCGTCGACCTGGCCGGCGTTGAACACGGGCGCGGTCTGGTCCGCGCGCAGATACACCCGCTCGACCTTGTCCGCCGGGATGTTCGCCTGTTCCAGGGCCTTGAGCAGCAAATACTCGCTGGAACCCCCTTGCGAGCAGGCCACCTTCCTGCCGACCAGGTCCTGGATCGAGTGGATCTTCGAGTCGTTCTTGACCAGGATCCCTTCGCCCGCGAGGTCGGGCGCGGTGGCGGCGAACAGCTTGAAGCTCGGCTTTTGCCCCAGCGCCGCGACGCCGGAGGTGATCGAGCCGAGCGCGACGTCGAGTTGGCCGGCGTTGATGGCCTGCGCGGCCGGGGCGAACGGGCCCGTGCTGCCGGTCCAGGCGACCTTCGCGCCGACCTTGGCCAGCGCCGCGTCCAGTGAGCCGTCCTTCTTGCCGAGCGCGAGCACGCCGTTGTTGCCGGGATCGGGGATGCGCAGGGACACCGTGGCGTTGCCGCCGGGCGCGTTCTTGTCACCGGCGGCCGAGGAGGACTTGGCATCGGACGAGCCGCAGCCGGTGAGCGCGATCACGGTCGCGGCGGCGAGCGCGACGGCGGACGCCAGGTGTCGGCGGGTGCGTCGAGGTGCGCGGCTAGTCATGGGAAGCCTCCAGCGTTGCTGTGGAAGGGAGTTCGAGGTCGCGCGGGTGCGGCGCGCGACTGGTCGGGGGGCGCCGCGCGGCGAGCGCGCGGGCGTCGTCCAGCGGTTCGCGCGCGGCCCACGCGCGCACGTCGACGGGGGCGGCGAGGAAGCCTTGACCGCGCAGGAAGCGTTCCTGGCGGGCTAGCAGGTCCAAGCGCTCGTCGGACAGGTCGATGCGCAGTGTGCTCGGGCCGAACTCGCGGTACGCGCCGGCCACCCCCACCGCGCCCGCACCCGTCTCGGCGCCCAGGATGCGGGCGACGTCGGCGGGGTGGCCCGCCGCCCACTCGGCGGCCCCGACCAGCACCGCGAGGAAGCGGGTGACCAGGTCGGGGTGGTGGTCCAACAGGTCCTGGTGGACGGTGATCGGGCGCGGGGTGCCGTTGTTGACGCGGACCCGCGCATCGGCGACCGCGTCGAGGTCGACGCCGACCACCGCGCCGTGTCGGGCGGCGGTTTCGACGGCGAGCGCACCCTTGACATAGACGGCGTCCACGTCGCCGCGTCCGAGCGCGGCAAGTTCGGCCTCCCACTGGCCGCTTTCGCGCGTTGCCGGCACGTCGACCAGGCGCGCGTCGGACAGTTCGGCGCCGGCCAGGGACAACGCGCCGGCGAATCCGTGCAGGGCCATCGCCCGCCAGAAGTCGATCGCGATGTCGTGGCGCGGGACCGCCAGGCGCAGGCCACGCAGTCGTTCGGGTGTATCAACGCCGCTGTCGGCGCGAACCAGGATCGCCTGGCTCTCCTCGATCCAGGTCAGCCCGACGAGCCGGGTGGCCTCTCCACGCGCCCGCGCCCACAGTGCGGGGACGTTGCCGCCCTCGCGGAACAGGCCCGGCAGCGCGTGGGTGTAGTGGTGGTCGCCGGCGACGTCGGCCGGCACGTCCTGCAACGAGCGCACGGTGATGCCCTCGTCCGCGAACTCGGCGGCGAGCAGGCCCAGATCGGCCGCGATACCGGTCGCGGTGGGCACGGGACAACGGGTGAACCACAGTTCGTCGGGGCGGGCACCGGTCACGGTGGTCATGGAGACTTCCTGTTCGCGTTCGGAGCCGAAGAGGTCGGCTGGGAATGGCGCCGGAGAACGAGGCCCGGAGCCGGCCGGCCCGGGACCCGGCATCGGTCGTCGCTCGGGGCCCCGCATCGGTCGTCGGCTCGGCGTTCGGCATCGGTGGGCCCGCGCCGATGGCTTTCGGCGTGGGGTGGGGGGATGTCGGTTACGGGTCGACGACGACGGTGGGGCCGCAGGCCGTGCGGGAATCGGCGCGGCGCGGATCGGCCCGGAACCGGGCGGTCCGGGCAGGTGTGGGCCGGGTGCGGCGACCAGGGAGTGCGTGCCGAAGCGGCTGGGGGCGTCGAAGCCAGGGCAGCGCGTGGGTGGTGCGGATCACGTCGCGAACCGCCCGATCAGCCGGGCGGCGGGGCGTGTTCGGTCAGCGACAACCGGCGCTGGAGACGCGGGCGAGGTCGATGTGCCGGCGGCTGGTCAGCAGCGCGCGGGCCGGCGAGAGCGGCGCGGTGTACAACGCGTCTGCGGACACGCGGGCCATCCTCTCGGGTCGTGGTGCGGGCGGATCGTGCTGCGTGGTCGTGACACGTTTCGTCGTGGTGCGTGATCGGAACGCGTGATCGTGATGCGTGACCACGATCGGCGACCGCACGCCGTGAGGCGTGGTGGGTGGAGCTTGGCACGGTTCTCGCCGCTCGATCAAACTTTCCCACGATGTGGGATATCGGCTGCCGGACCGTAGCCGACGGTGGCTCAAAGGCCACACCGAGCTTGCCGTATGGTGAAAACCGCCCGCACAAAGCCGCGTGGGACGCCCGTCGGACGACCCGTGGACGCCGCGTCGGACACCGGGCCGACGCAGAGTTGGGGAGACCGAGTGGACACGGCCGCGCCTCGCGTACCGTCCGGGGCGCAGGCGGTTCGGCGCGCCCTCGGCATACTGCACTGCTTCCGCGACAGTGGCGACGATCTCAGCGCGTCGGACATCGCGAGGCGCCTGGGGTTGTCGGTGTCCACGGCGCACCGCCTGGCCCGCACCCTGGTGGGCGCCGACTTCCTGGAGCAGGACGACCGGACCAGCCGCTACCGACTCGGCCCGGTGGTCGCCGAGTTGGGGCTGCTCGCCTTTCATCGGCGCGGCCTGCACCACGCGGCCCCGGAGCTGGAGCAGTTGTCGCGGCAGACGTCGGCCACGTCCGACCTCGCCATCCGCAGCGGGCGGCACGCGTTGGTCCTGGTGGGGAGTTCGGTACAGCCGGGCACCGGGGTCGGCCTGCGCCGGCCGTTGCATTCGACGGCGCTGGGCAAAGTCCTGCTGGCCTGGGCCGATCCGGCCGACGGTGGTCTGGAGCCGCTGTTGCCACTCGCCCCGCAGACCGCGCGGACCCTCGTGGACCCGGTTGCCCTCCAGGCCCAACTGGACGCGGCGAGGGCGATCGGTTACGCGCTCAACGACGGCGAATCGGTGCTCGGGGTAAGGACGTTGGCGGTGCCGATCCTGAACCGGGCCGGCCACGCGCACGCGGCACTCGCGGTGCGCTCGACGCCGGCGGTGATGACCGACGCCCGCATCCCGTGGTTCCGGGCGCGGGCGAGGGCGTGTGCCGATGCGTTGGAGGTGCTGTTGCTGCCGCCGCACCGACGGCGGTTGCGCGACTCGGGACTGCCGGCGGAGTAGGGCGGGCCAAGGCGGATCCGCCCGTCTACGCCGCGACGACCAGCTCGTCCCGGCCGATGACGCGCAACTTGCCGACCAGGACCGTGGTCTTGTCCTCGGGGGCCTTGCCCTTGGGGCCGGCGAAGACCGCGAGGCGCAGGAAGACGAAGCGGGCGAGCCCGGCGACACCCGAGGCGGCCAGGTAGGTGCCCTGCTCGACCAGAACGCTCGGCGCGGCCTGGAGAGCGTGCAGGCCGAGCATCGCCGCCGTGGTGAACAGGTAGGCCACCAGGGCGGATCCGCCCGCTTGGGCGTGCGCCTTGAGACCCGCGCGGCCGGCCCGGAAGGCGAATCGGCTGTGCAGCTCGGTGGCCAGGACGGTACCGGCGACGGTGACGATCGCGTTCGCGGCGGCGATGGCCATGTGCCCGGAGAGCGCCACGAGCGCGCCGCTGGAGGCAAGACCCGTACTGCCGCCGAAGACGACGAAGCGGGCGAAGGAGGCGACCGTGCCGGGCTTCGACGACTTCGAAGTGTGCTGCTCGACTGCCCGGCTGCGGTTGTTCACGTGACTCTCCTTGACCCCCGACGGACCCTGTCGGTCCGACTGGTTCAAACCTAGAGATCGCGCAACGCATTCCCCATGGTGCCCACTTCCCTATCGGGGTGGGGCTGCCCCCACCCTTGCGGAGGTGACGCAACGTCAGGAGGAGGTCACCGGACGAATATCCATCTCATGTCCACATGGATGGACTGCCTGGTTAGCATTAGATCGTGCGGACAAGAAGCGCGGACATCGACGACGGCGGCGCTCCGATTCTGGGCGAACCCGCACCAATCGAACTTCTCAACACCCGCTACGCGGTGCGCGGCGTCCGGTACGAGGGCCTGCGTGATCCCGCTCACTTCGCCACTTGGCTGGGCGAAATCGGGAACCGATTCGCGGTCGAGCCGACCGCCGCCGCCCTGCGCGCGGTGGGCGAGGCCGAACTCGCGGCCGCCCTGGACCTGCGCGAGTGCGTCGCTGCCGTGGTGTCCGCCGCGATGGCGGAGACCGTCCCGGCCCAGGCCGCGACCGAGGGCCTCAACGGATACATACGCGCCGCCCCGCAGTGGCGCGAACTGCGTTGGGCGCCGGCGCCGAGCGTGGTCGCGTACACCGCGGCCGAGCCGGTCGCGGCCGCGCTCGCGGAGATCGCGTCGGCGGCGGTCGAACTGGTCACCGGCACGCGACGAGCGGACCTGAGGCCCTG
This sequence comes from Streptomyces sp. SID3343, assembly GCF_009865215.1. GTDB lineage: Bacteria > Actinomycetota > Actinomycetes > Streptomycetales > Streptomycetaceae > Embleya. Next base: position 16,269 of record NZ_WWJX01000341.1, read on the forward strand.
TCAGGGCCCCGGCTGCATCCTGCATTTCGTCCGGGACAACCCCCGGCGGGAATGGTGCTCGGCGGCGTGCGGCAACCGCGCGCGGGTGGCCCGGCACTATCGGCGGACCAAGAACGTCGCGGGGAAGTAGGACGGAGCGGAGGCCGTGGGGCTGCGGGTCGGCGCGGATGGACACGGCCATGGCCGAGTCGGAGCAGCGCCGCGCGGCGCTGTCGGTCTACCGCGAGGCCACGCAGGCGCTCGAACCCGTCGAAGTCTGAGGATCGACGCGCTGCCGAGTCGAAGTCCCTACGTGGGCGGCCGGTTGGGGCCGGTGATCCGCTCGTGGCCGAGTTCGCAGATGAAGTCGAGCGGTGACGGCAGCGCCCGCATGGCCAGGGCGAGCAGTGCGGCCGGGGGCGCGGTGTCGGCCACCAGCGCGTCCAGGTAGGTGCGGGCACCGGCGATGTCGAGCGTCGGCACGCGTCGGCGCAGCTTCCGCAGCGCGGGCAGCCTGCCGTGCTCGGCGGCCACCGCCCGGATGTCGGCGGCGAGTTCGTCCAAGGGCTTGGGGTCGCGCTCGCCCCTGACCACGGCCCGGTAGTCGGCCTCCCAGTGCCCCGGGGCGGCGATGACCCGGTGCAGGCTGCCATCGAGATCGTCCACGAGGTAGGGGCAGGTCGTGATGAAGGACGGTCGTGGGCCCGGGTGGGGGACGCCGTCCTCGGACGCCACGGCGACGAGCCACCCCAGCTCGTGGCGCCGCACGTCGAGCACCCACCGGGGGCCGGCGCCGTCGCCCGATGTCGGGTCCGCGGCGTACTCCCGCGCCAACTCGGCCTCGACGATCCCGACGGCGAACGCACGCTCGATCATGCGCTGAGCATGCCGCCTCCGAGGCGCCGCGCACCACGTGATTTCGGCGGCGCAAGCGACGGGGAGGGACCAGCGGGCGGGGCGCCGACGACCGGCTACCGCGATGTTCGAGCCGGGGCGCGGAGCGTTGGTCAGGACTGAGCCGGGGAGACCCGGTCGGCGAGAGGTACGCTTTCCGACGGTCTCGGCGGGTTCCGACCTGCGGACCGGCGGAGCCGAACCGGCGCGGCCGAGCTGCGGTGACCCGGGTGTCGCGCCCGGTCGCCATGGCCGGCCGACCGACCGCCGCGGAGTCCGGGCGCTCGCCCGGCCGGGCTGTCGTACGCGGACCGCCGACACGAGACGCACTCGGAACGCAGTCGGTACGAAAAGCGGTCGCTATGAGACGCGGTCGCCACAAAACGCAGTGGCTACGAAACGCAGTCGCTACAACACAACGCAATGGGAAACGAGTGGGCCACGTCGGTGTGCCGGCTCACCGGAATGGGAGACCACGCACCTTGTCGGACAAGCGCGAAGAGCAGGTGGCCGAGTCGGACCGCGATCGACTGGGTTTGCGGGCCGATTGCGGGAGTTGTTTCGCGCTGTGCTGCGTGGCGCCGGCGTTCGCGGCCTCGTCGGATTTCGCGATCGACAAACCGGCCGGGAAAGCGTGCCCGAATCTGCGGACCGATTTCCGCTGCGGCATTCACACCAGGCTGCGGACGTCCGGATTCTCCGGATGCACTGTCTACGACTGCTTCGGTGCGGGACAAAAGGTCGCCCAGGTCACCTTCGGCGGGCGCGACTGGCGGGGTGAGCCGCGCAGCGCGAAACAGATGTTCGAGGTTTTTCCGGTCATGCGGAACCTGCACGAACTGCTGTGGTACCTGGCCGAGTCGTTGACGTTGCAGGCGGCGAAGTCGGTGCACCGGGACCTGCGGGCCGCCCTCGACGAGACCGAACGCCTGACCGGCCAGAGCCCGCAGACGCTGCTCGAAATCGACGTGGCCGCGCATCGACAGGACGTCAACGCGCTGCTGCTGCGGGTGAGCGAACTGGTACGGGCCGGCGTTCCCGGGCGCAAGAAGAAGGACCACCGCGGGGCCGACCTGATCGGCGCCAAGCTGGGCGGAGCTCACCTGGTCGGGGCCAACCTGCGCGGGGCGTATCTGATCGGGGCCGACCTGCGGGGCGCGGACCTGCGCGGGGCCGACCTGATCGGGGTCGACTTCCGGGACGCGGACCTGCGGGGCGCGGACCTGACCGGGAGCATCTTCCTGATCCAGTCCCAGCTGGACGCGGCCAAGGGTGACAGCACCACCAAGCTGCCCGCGTCGCTCACCCCACCCGCGCACTGGTGACCCGGCGCCGATCCCGATCCCGATCCACCCGCCCACCGGCCCGCGTGGGCCGATCCCGATCGGGGAGGATGTGCTGCGTGCCGGTCTCCCAACGAGAGGTATGTCCGTGACCCTGGCCGTGGCTCACCGAGGAGATCCTCGGCGATTTCGGGAGAACACCCTGCCGTCCATCGCGAGCGCGTTGCGCCAGGGCGCCGATCTCGTCGAAATCGACCTGGAGACGACCCTCGACGGACACCTCGTGCTGCTGCACGACGCGACGCTACGCCGGCTGTGGTGGCACAACGGGCACGTGGGCAACCTGACGCTGGCCCAGGTGCAGGCGATCAGCCGCGGACGCTACCGCGTACCGAGCTTCGACCAGGTGCTGGAGTTGGCCGCGCAGACCCGAGGCCGGCTGATGGTCGACTTCGGCGAGGTGCACATCGCCGGGCCCGCGGTCGACGCGGTGGCGCGGCACGGGGTCAACGATCAGATCTTGTACGTCGGTGGCCCGGCCGCGATGCGCGCGGTACGCGAACGGGCTCCCGAGGCGCACATCGGGCTCAGCGCGGGCTCGGCCAAGGAGATGCCGTCGGCGGACGAGCTGCGGGAGATCGGGCCCGAGTACGTCAACCTGAGGTGGCGCTCGTACGACCGGGCGCTCGTCGAGCGCTGCCATGCCGACGGCTACGGCGTGAGCGCGTGGACGGTGGACTCGCCGCGCGTGATGAACCGGCTCGTGGACATGGGCGTGGACATGATCATCAGCAATCGGATCGCCCGGCTGATCCAGGTGATCGCGGCTCGTCGGGGTTGAGCCGAACGCGCTGCGGACGCAGTCGGGCGGGTGCAACGGTCACAGGTGCACGGCTGGTGCCGCGTCCGGATCGGTCTTCGGTGGGCCCGGGCGAAACATCAGGGCGGTTGCGATCAGGCCGATGCCGAAGAACGCCGCGGACCATCGGTACGCCGTCGCGTAGCTTTCGAGCGCGGCGTGCGCGAGCGCGTCGGGATTCGCCTCGCGGCCCTTCAGGTAGTTCGTGCTCGCGGTTGCCGACAGCGTGCTGAGCAGGGCGATGCCGATCGAACCACCCACCTGCTGCACGGTGTTGACCGCTGCCGACGCGACGCCCGAGTCGTCCTCGCGCACGCCGAGCGTGGCCGCGGCCATACACGGCGCGATGACGAAGCCCGCGCCCGCACCGAACATCAAAAGCGCCGGCATGATCCCGCTCACGAACGAAGTGTCCAGGTCCAGACGGGTCATCAGGAGCAGACCACCCGCGGCGAGGGCCATCCCGGTCGGCACGATCGGCTTGGGCCCGTAGCGCGGGATCAGCAGCGACGACGCGCTCGTCGCGGTGACCATCAGGCCGAACACCATGGGCAGGAAGGCCAGCCCGGTTTCGATCGGCGTGTATTCCAGGGTCTGCTGTAGGTAGAAGGTCAGGAACAGGAAGATTCCGAACATGCCCGCACCGGAGATCAGCATGCCGAGCAGCGCGGCGCCTCGATCGCGGTCGAGCAGTACGCGCGGCGGCAGCAGCGGGTTGGACACGACGGCCTGGAGTCGGCCGAAGACCACAAGCAGCACGGCCCCGGCGATCAGGCAGCCGTACGTCAGCGGGTTGGTCCAACCGTCGCTCTCGGCATGCGAGAAGCCGTACACGAGCGCGAACAGGCCGGCCGAGACGGCGAGCGTGCCGGGCAGGTCGAGCTTGGGCCGCTCGGTCGAACGGCCCTGCTTGCCGAGCAGGAGCAGTCCGCCGAGGATCGCGCCGGCGGCCAGGATCAGGTTGACGTACAGGCACCAACGCCAGTCGAGGTGCTCGGTCAACACGCCGCCGAGCAACAGCCCGACGCCGCCGCCCGCACCCGCGACCGCGCCGAAGACGCCGAACGCCTTGCCCCGTTCGGCCGGATCGGTGAACGTCGTGGTCAGCAGCGACAGCGCGGCCGGCGCGAGGAGCGCGCCGAACACGCCCTGGAGGGCGCGGGCCGCCACCAGCACCTCGAAGTTGGGCGCACCACCACCCATGGCGGAGGCGACCGCGAAGCCGACCAGGCCGACCAGGAAGGAGGTTCGGCGGCCGAACAGGTCCGCGATGCGTCCGCCGAGCAGCAGCAGGCTGCCGAAGGCGAGCGCGTACGCCGTGACCACCCACTGGCGGTTGCCGTTGGAAAAGCCGAGATCCTCTTGGGCGGACGGTAACGCGATGTTGACGATGGTCGCGTCGAGGACGACGGTGACCTGCGCCAGCGCGATCACGGCCAGGATCCACCACCTTCGACGCGTCTCGGGGGAGGGCTGTGGATCGGCCTTCGAGACCGCAGTCTCGGTGGTGGTCCGGGGCATGGTGTCCTGCTCCTGTCGGGTCATGGTCGGCCCAGGGCCGGTAGTACGACGTGGTCGATGTAGCGGGCCAGATAGTCCTCGTCGGCGATGTCGCCTTCGACGAGGGGTCGCGCCGTCACGGCTCCGACCATCAGGTGCGGCAGGAAGGCCGCGGCCGGGCTGTGCGTGGGCAGTTCGCCCCGTGCGACGGCGCGTTCGACGATGACGTCCAACTCGGCCGACTCGGGCACGACGACGGTTTCCCGTAGTGCCAGGCCGAGTTCGGGATCGCCGAGGATCGCGTGCGCGAGCCCCGAGAGCAGTGCGGTTTCCTGTGCCGCACCGTGCGCGACTCGGCGCGCCGTCTCGTGCAGATCTCCGTACAGGGAACCGGTGTTCACCCCGGCCAGGGATACCGGCCTGGTGCGCCGCAGCGCGGTCGCGACCAAGCGGGGCTTGGATTGCCACTGGCGGTACAGGGTCGCCTTGCTGGCCCGCGCGCGGGTGGCGACGGCCTCCATGGTGAGCGCGGCGTAGCCGGTCTCCCGGAGCAGTTCCAGCGTTGCGGCGTACACCTCGGCCTCGCGCTCGGGCGGAAACCGCGAACGCTTGCCGGTCGGTGCCGTCTGCGCGGTCCGGGACGTGGCCCCGGTGGATTCGATGGGCATGCGCACCTCGTATGGGCGAAACGGCCGGCGAGAAACGGTCGGTACGAAACGGCTCGCGAAACGACCGCGAGACGGCTCGCGAAACGGCTCGCGAAACGACTGGGAAGACGTCTGGGAAGACGTTTGGGGAAACGACTGGGGAAACGACTGCGAAACGGAAGCGTTTCGATAAGGCTAGAAGCCCATGAAGCGAAACGCAAGCGTTTCGATGGGTCGGAGCGTGGCGACGGTTCAACGCCGGGCATGCGAGCGCCCCCGGGCCCGGGTGGGCGTTCGGGGGCGGGCGAGAGGTGTTCGGGGTCTACGCGTCGGCGCGGCCTCCGTCGGGTGCCGGGCCGGCGGTCTGTGGACCGGTGGGGTGCG
>NZ_WWJX01000342.1 GCF_009865215.1 Streptomyces sp. SID3343
GGGGGGGGAGATCCAGCCCGGCCGGCGCTTGAGGCCAAAGCGCCCGCCGGCCCGGAGGCCCCACCCTCAACGCCCGCGGCCACGAAGCGCAGCGCCCAGCAGGTCCCCGTTGAACCGCCCGATGACGCCCAACGGAATGCCCTTCGGGCAGACCGCGGTGCATTCGCCCGTGTTGGTGCAGCCGCCGAAGTCGGCTTCGTCGTGGGCGTGGATCATCGCCTCCACCCGGGTGTCCTGTTCGACCTTGCCCTGCGGCATCAGCCCCAGGTGGGTGGCCTTGGCGGCGGTGAACAGCATCGCCGAACCGTTGGGGCAGGCCGCGACACACGCGCCGCAGCCGATGCAGGCCGCCGACTCGAACGCGACGTCCGCGTCGGCCTTGGGGACCGGGGTCGCGTGCGCCTCGGGGGCCGATCCGGTGGGGACGGTGACGTAGCCGCCGGCCTCGATGATGTGGTCGAGCGAGGACCGGTCCACGACCAGGTCCTTGACCACGGGGAAGGCCGCCGCGCGCCACGGCTCGACGTCGACGGTCTGTCCGTCGTGGAAGTGCCGCAGGTGCAACTGACAGGTCGTGGTGGCCTTTTGCGGCCCGTGCGGCGTGCCGTCGATGACCAGGCTGCACGCGCCGCAGATGCCCTCGCGGCAGTCGTGGTCGAACGCCACCGGCTCTTCGCCGCTCTCGGTGAGCCGCTCGTTGAGCACGTCCAGGAGTTCGAGGAAGGACATGTCGGGGGACGCGTCCGGGACGGTGTACGGGACCATCGCGCCGCGATCCTCGGGACCGTTTTGGCGCCAGACGCGCAGGTGGAGTCTCATGCGTAGTTCCTCGTGGCCAGGGCGACGTTGTCGAAGGTCAGGTGTTCGCGGTGCAGTACGGGCGGGCCGTCCGTGTACTCCCACGCGGCGACGTACGCGAACTCCTCGTCGTTACGCGCCGCCTCCCCGCCCGGGCTCTGGTGCTCGGCCCGGAAGTGGCCGCCGCACGACTCCTCGCGGTGCAGCGCGTCCAGGCACATCAGCTCGGCGAGTTCGAGGAAGTCGGCGACCCGACCGGCCTTTTCGAGCGACTGGTTGAGACCGGCCCCGGTACCGGGGACCCGCAGTCGGGTCCAGAACTGCGCACGCAGCTTCGGGATCTGCTCCAGTGCTTCGAGCAGCCCCGCCGCGTCGCGTTCCATGCCGCACTTCTCCCACATCAGCAGGCCCAGTTCGCGGTGGAAGTGGTCGGCGGACAGGTCGCCGTCGATCGCGAGCAGCCGCTCGACCCGTTCGTGCACGCCCTGTTCGGTCGCCACCACCTCCGCGTGGTCGGCGTCGACCGGAGTGAACGGCCCGGCCGCGAGGTAGTGGGTGAGCGTGGTCGGCAGCACGAAGTAGCCGTCGGCCAGCCCCTGCATCAGCGCCGACGCGCCGAGCCGGTTCGCGCCGTGGTCGGAGAAGTTGGCCTCGCCGATCACGAACAGGCCCGGAATCGTGGACTGGAGGTCGTAGTCGACCCACAGTCCGCCCATCGTGTAGTGCACGGCCGGGAAGATCCGCATCGGCACGGTGTACGGATCCTCGCCGGTGATCCGCTCGTACATCGTGAACAGGTTGCCGTACTTCTCCTCGACGGCGGCGCTGCCCAGTCGCTCGATCGCGTCGGCGAAGTCGAGGTACACCCCCAGCCCGCCCGGCCCCACGCCGCGACCCTCGTCGCACACCCGCTTGGCCGCGCGCGACGCGATGTCGCGCGGGACGAGGTTGCCGAAGGCCGGATACATGCGCTCCAGGAAGTAGTCGCGCTCCGCGACCGGAATGCTGCCCGGGGCCCGCGTGTCGCCGCCCGTCCTGGGCACCCACACCCGGCCGTCGTTGCGCAGCGACTCGCTCATCAGGGTCAGCTTGGACTGGTGCTCGCCGGCGACCGGAATGCACGTGGGGTGGATCTGGGTGAACGCCGGGTTGGCGAACAACGCGCCGCGCCGGTGCGCGCGCCACACCGCGCTCGCGTTGCAGCCCATCGCGTTCGTGGACAGGAAGTACGCGTTGCCGTAACCGCCGGTCGCGAGCACGACCGCCTCGGCCAGGTGGGTGCTCACCTCGCCCGTGGTCAGGTCGCGCACCACGACGCCCCGGGCGCGCCCGTCGACGACCACGAGGTCGAGCATCTCGGTGCGCGCGTGCACCGTCACATTGCCGGCCGCGACCTGGCGCGACATCGCCTGGTAGGCGCCCAGCAGGAGTTGCTGGCCGGTCTGGCCACGCGCGTAGAAAGTGCGGGACACCTGTGCGCCGCCGAAGGAACGGGTGTCGAGCAGGCCGCCGTAGTCTCGGGCGAACGGCACGCCCTGGGCCACGCACTGGTCGATGATCTGGGTGCTGACCTGGGCGAGTCGGTAGACGTTGGACTCGCGGGCGCGGAAGTCACCGCCCTTGATCGTGTCGCGGAACAGCCGGGCCACGCTGTCGCCGTCGCCCCGGTAGTTCTTGGCCGCGTTGATACCGCCCTGCGCGGCGATGCTGTGCGCGCGTCGGGCCGAGTCCTGGTAGCAGAACGCCGTGACGGGATGGCCGAGTTCGGCGAGCGTGGCGGCGGCCGACGCGCCGGCCAGGCCGGTCCCGACCACGATCACCGGGAGCCGGCGGCGGTTGGCGGGGTTGACCAACCCCGCGGTGAGCCGGCGTTGTTCCCACCGCTCGGCGAGGTCGCCGGCGGGGGCCGCGTGATCGGCGATCGAGTCGCCCAGGGTGTACAGGTCGTCGGTGGGGAGACCGCCGACCACCAGACCGTTGAGGCTGCGACCGTGGAGATCCGGACCGCGGGCGAAGCGATCGTCCGCCGCCGCCCCGTCTGTGGTCGCGTTGTCGTCGTCCATCACGTTCACCCCACGATTCCGAAGGAGACGGCCAACGGCACGGACAGGAATCCGGCCGTGACGAGAACTGCGTAGCCGGTGGCGATCGCACCGAACATCCGCTCCGAGCCCGGCCGTTGCCGGCCGAGGGTGCGGGTGGCGCTCCACAGGCCGTGTCGCAGGTGGAACCCGAGCGCGATCACGGCGACGGTGTAGATCGCGGTGATGTACCAGTGGTCGAAGTCGGCGTTGACGTTCGTGTACGGCTTGCCCGAGGCCCCCACGGGGTTCGCCACCCCGACCGTCAGGTCGAGGATGTGGTAGACCACGAACAGCGCGATGATCACGCCACCCCAACGCATCGTGCGCGCCGCGTACGAACCCTGCACCGGCGGCCGGTGCACGTACTTGACCGGACGGGCCCGGCGGGCCCGACGGGTGAGCAGGACCGCCATCACGATGTGCACCACGACGGCCACGCTCAGCCCGGCGCGCACCAGCCACAGGAAGCCCTCGCGCGGTACCAGCGGCATGCCGATCGTGCGCAGCCAGTGCGCGTAGTGGTCGAAGCTCGACTCGCCGAAGAAGATCTTGAGATTGCCCACCATGTGGGCCGTCACGTAGGCAAGGAGCACGGCACCGCTGACGGCCATGGCGATCTTCATCATCACGGTCGAACGATGCGACGCTCCCTGCCGGCCCCGCCGTGAGGCGGGAGCGCGGGTCAGGGTCGCCATGCGTTCGACGGTAGACGGGGCCACGTCATGCGTCCAAGATCGGAAAAGCCTTGTTTCGATAGCCTGTGACTATGCAAGGCTGGGCGCATGCAACTGCAACAACTCGTCTACTTCGTCGCGGTCGCCGAAACCCGGCACTTCACCCGCGCCGCCGCCCGCGCGCACGTCGCGCAGCCGTCGCTGTCCAAGCAGATCCGGGCCCTGGAGCACGAACTGGGCGCCGAACTGTTCACCCGAGTGCGCGGCAACATCGCCCCGACCCCGGCGGGGGAACGGCTGTTGCCGATCGCGCGGCGCATCCTGGCCGACGTGGACGTCGCCCACGTGGAGGTCGCCGAACTGGTCGGGCTGCGCTCCGGGCGGCTACGGATCGGGGCGACCCCCTCGCTGTCGGCCAGTCTGCTCGCCGAGGTGCTGGCTCGCTTCCACACCCGCTACGGCGGGATTCGGCTGCTCGTCGACGAGAACGGCTCACGCGACCTGGTGCGCGCCCTGCTCGCGGGCGACCTCGACCTCGCGCTGATCGTGGTGCCGCCGCAGGGCGTCGGTGCGGCGCTGACCACCGAGCCGCTGTTGCGCGAGGATCTGGTACTCGCCGGAGCGCCGCCGGTCGCCGGCGCGACGGTGGAGATCGCGGCGCTGCGTGGGGTCCGGCTGGTGATGTTCCGAGACGGCTACGACCTGCGCGAGGCCACCCTGCGAGCCTGTCACGAGGCGGGCTTCGAACCGGAATTCGCGATCGAGGGTGGTGAGATGGACGCGGTCCTGCGGTTCGTGGAGGTGGGCCTGGGCCCCGCGATCGTGCCCAGCATGGTGCTCGCCGGCCGCCCCGGCCTGACCGCGACCCCGCTGGCCCCGCCGGGTTTGTCCCGCACGATCGCGCTGGCCCACCGCAGCGACGCCGCCCTCACCCACGCGGCCCGTGCCTTTCGGGACGAGCTGCGCGACTTCCTGACGCCGCGGCGGCTGCCCGCGG
>NZ_WWJX01000343.1 GCF_009865215.1 Streptomyces sp. SID3343
GGTGCCTGCGGTGCCTGCGGTGCCTGCGGTGCTCACGGTGTGTGTGGTGCATCGGGTGGTGGAGCGGTGGCCGGCCGGCGGCTGTTGTTCGGTTGCGTAGCCGGGGTGAGGCGAGGTCGGCATCGCGTCGGCGGGTCAGTCGAGTTGGTCGCCGCGTCGGTTCGGGGAGGTGTGGTGAGTGGGGCCCGTGTGGTCACGGTCGGTCGAGGGGGCTGTCGATGCGCGCACAGTGGTGGCCAGGGCTCGCCAGGTGGGACCGGTGACGATGTCGGCGAGTGGTTGACGTCGGACGTTCCCGGTGACGAGGTCCCGGCGGTTGACGCAGGGCGTGACGTCGCCGTTGGGCAGGACGGCCAAGTGGTCGGTGGGGCAGTGTGGACAGGGGGTCGGGGCGTCGGGGGCGCGATTGTTGCGGTCGGGGGGTTCGGCGTGGGTGATTCGGTCCGGTCGGACACCGAGGAAGAGCAGTTCGTCGGGCGCGGCGCCGGGCTGCCGGTCGGACTGCGTCTGCGGGATCGCTACGCGGAGCGGGATGTGCAGGCCGAGCGCGATGACGATGTTGGTTCGGGTGCGGCGGTGGCTGCCGGGGTGACGGGTGATCGCGTCGTGTCGGGCGGGGTTGTCGGAGTGCCACGTCGTTGCGAGGCGGACTCTCTCGTGGGTGAAGAGCGTCCATTGGTGACGGGTGACGTGCCGGAGGTCGGTGTGCACCTCGATATCGAGGCGGGCGTGGATCGCGTGGCGGAGAAGTTCGGTGAAGGCCGGATGAGTGGTCGGCTCGCCGCCGCTGAACTCCACTGATTCAGCGCCGAGTTCGACGGCCTGGGTGATGACGCGACACCAGTCGTCGGCGGTCGTCGGGCTCCGGTCGGCGGGGCAGGTGGGGTGGGAGTCGGTGCCGGTGTGGCCGGTGGCGGTCAGCGCGTACGGGCAGGCGATGTCCAGCGTTACGTGCCGGATTCGCCGGGTGGCTGCCGGGCGTTGTGAGAAGGCGACGGTGACCAAGGGTCCCTCGCTCGGTAGGGGCGGACGGATTCCGAGTTTCTGCTTGTACCGCAAGGTAGTTCGGATCAGCGCGGCGGGGGTTGGGCTGCCTCACGGATGGCGCGACGAAGGGTGCGCAGGGTGCAAGGGGCTCGGCCGTCCGGCTCGTTGACGGGTTCGACGAGCCAGACGAGGGCGTCGGTGGGGAGGGCGTTCGGCCGAGGGATGGTGATCCAGGAGCCCTGGCCGTGGTGCCGCGGACCGGAGCGCTGTTCGCGAACGGGCAGTGGGTTCACGGCTTCGGGAGGGATCAGGAACCCGATCCGGCGATAGCGGCGGTCGAAGATGGTCGGCCCCGGAGCGATGCCGCGCGCTCGCAGGACTTCGAGGGTGGCGCGGCCGAGGGCTTCGTCGACCTGGATGACGTCGAAGGTCTTCCCGGCGGCGACCAGGAGGGGTGCGTATGGGTTGCGATTCGCAGGGTGATCGACTTCCACCCGTACGGGATCCGGCGGATGGCGCATGGATGAATCTCCCGATGGTGAGAGGGAGTTGGATGATTTCGATGCGGTGATGTCGACGCTGCCCTTCTCCCTGGTCGGAAGTGAGCCCGGCGTCGAGGACCCGCCGAACCGCAGGCGGCGATTCGCGGGTGGGGGCGGCGAGTTGCCCGTCAGGAGAGCTGGGCAGGTGCCTTGGGCGTGGGGTGCGCGGGTGGTTCGGTGACCTGGATCCACGCGGAAACGAGCTTGCCTGTGGTCATTTGGGCCCAGGTGAAGCCGGTCGCGTCGGTCTGCACCAGGGCGAGTCCCCGCCCGCCCTGTGCGTCGAGCGGGATGTCCGCGAGCTTGAGCAGCGGTGGACACGGCGACGAGTAGTAGTCCCACACCGCGATGTCGAGCTTCCCGCCGTCGAGTGTCAGAAGCAGAGTGAACTCCGCGAAGACGGAGGCCTCTCGCGCGTGCCGGATCGCGTTGGTGGCCAACTCCGTGGCTATGAGCTCGGCCGAGTCGATGACGGACGCGGGAAACCCACGGCCGACGCAGAACTCCCGCACACAGTCGCGCGTGCGCTTGACGGAGAGTTCTACGAGGGGCAAATCCAGCTTCAGGGCCTTCGGCTGCATGGCAGCTCCCGAGAAGACGCGGGTGGGCAGGCGGCCTGTGCCGGGATAGGCGGGAACAACGGCCGTACGGCCGAGATCCGCAGGTGCCATGACACGGGCCTATGATCACGAAAGGTTGTCAGTCGACTCCCAGGGGTGATCACTGACCACTGTGACGTGTTTCGTGAAACACGTCAACTCAATCGTGGAACACCCGGGGATTCGGCGCATCGTCGGGCGCTCTGGGTAGGACACTGTCCTGAGACGGAAGGAGGGCGATGGCCTACTCGACGGACGATCAACTGGATCTTGGCGCGCTTCTGAGGGAGTTGAGGGCCGGCTGCGGGCTGTCGTTGCGGATGGCCGCACCCAGCGCCGACTTGTCCGCTCCGGTGCTGAGTCGCTTGGAGAATGGCCAGAGGTCGCCCGCTTCGTTGAAGGAGGTGGAGAGGCTGCTCGATCTGTACGGAGCCACAGGCGAACAGCGCGGGTCGGTGCTGGGGCTCGCGGAGGGCGTGTTGGCTGACCAGGGCCGGACCGAACACTGGTCAGACGCCTATGCCGACGTTCTCCCGGCGAACTATGTGGAGTTCATTCGGCTGGAAGCAGCGGCTCGATCCGTTACGGAAGCTCAGATCAGCTGGATTCCGGGATTGCTACAAACGGAGCGATACGCACGTTCGATCACTCAACGCACCTACTCCGGGTCTCCCGAGCGGGTGGAAGACCTGGTGCTCGTGCGCCTGAAGCGGCAGGAACTCTTGAGCGCCGAGCCGGCCTTGTCGTTCACTGGAATAATTACGGAAGCGGCGCTACGTACCGAGGTAGGCGGCCCGCAAGCGATGCATCACCAACTCCGCCATCTTGCCGAGAAAATGCGACGGCCGAACATCGAGGTGATCATCGTGCCTTACTCGACTGCCGTGGATGCTGCTTTGGCGAGTACGTTTACGGTCTTCGATGGATTGGGCGGAGGTCGCCCTGATCGGGCATCGAGGAGTGCCCTTTCGGAACAAGGGGCTATTGTTACTCGTACGATTACGTGGGACGAGGTGTACATCACTCGCGCCCGACGCGTGGTTCAGCGCTTGCGGCACGCGGCGTTGAGCAGCGAAGACTCGTGCGAAATGATTGATGAGTACGCCGAATTTTGGAGGAAGCGTGATTGAGACAGAAGGTTCGATTCGGTGGCGCAAGTCCTCATACAGTGTGGACGACGGTTCTTGCGTAGAGATCGCCCCACTTGAGAGGAACGTCGTGATCCGCGATTCCAAGCTCAACCGCAGTCCAGTCATCGGATTCGGTGGCAATCAATGGACCACTTTTGTCGGATCGCTGACGTAGTCAGCGTAAAGATACCTTCTCGCGGGAGGTTCAGCCGTGCTCGTTTTGAGCGGAAACGAGTGAGCACTGTGCGCGCCCTTATGTTTCTTGGGGCCTTTCGAAAGGCATCCCGCTCCAATGCCGATCACGCCTGCGGTCCCTATGTAATGCGAGACCAGCTGCAACATCTCATCGCTCTCGCAAGCCGACCGAACGTCACGATTTGCGTCGTCCCCTTCAGTACCTCGGCGCGGGCCGCACTGGAAAGCGGATTTACACTGTTCGAATTCTCCCGGGCGCGGGACAGGAGCGTTGTGTGCGACTCGTTCCGTAACAGGGGCTGTCTACACTGAAGAGACCGCTTGCGTGAACCGTGCCCGCAGTCACATTCGGCGTCTGTTGCACGCAGGACTTGACGAGAAGATGTCGCTTCAGATTCTTGAAGACTACAAAGACAGGTGGGAAAAGCGTTGATCAGTACTACAGCCATTCTGACCTGGCGGAAGTCCTCGCGGAGCACGTCCGACACCCACTGCGTGGAAGTCGCGTCCGATGGAGCGTCGGCTCATGCGCGGGATTCGAAGATCAGCCAGGGGCCGGAGATTCGGTTCCGTAGGGAACCTTGGGGTGCGTTTGTCGATGCGCTGAGGTAGGACGTGGCGACCACAGCGGTGTCGCAATCTTGGCGTCGAAGCGTGCTGGTGGACCGGTGGGCGGACGCTGCCGGCTGACAAAAGGACTGTCGCACCTCATCGGTGCACCAGCGGTTGCACCTCACCCATGAGTAAAAAATCGAGAGCGGGCTGTTGGACCGCCGAATCTTCTGTGGTTGCGACCGTCATCGCTCAGGTTGACGGACCGGTGCCGGCGAGCACGTGGGCGCGATGGCCGCTTCCGCGCGGCCCATCGGTCGGTTCGTAGCGTTGCTGGACAGCTACTAAGGCGAGTGCCTTCCGTGCCAGCGGGGGCACAACGGGGCGGGGGTTCGGTTGGGTTCGGTTTCTTGAGGCCGGGGTCGGGGGCTGCGGGACATTCAAGTCCAAGGCGCTGGTAGGGGCGGAGGGGCGCAAGCGGGCGGCGCGCTGCGCGCACCACTTCGAAGAGAGGCGCTCACGCGTTGCGCGAGCAGACTCGACTGGAGCTGGGAAAGTCGGGGCCGCTCCTCTCGCCGCTTCAGGCAACGTCCGCCCCGTAGAGGTGTGACGCGCCGTCCGGGTTGCGTCCCGGACGGCACTTGGGCCGCGAGGCAAGGATGGAGACGCAATGAGCGCCGAGCGTGACCTCGTACTGTCGGGACCCTTTCGGAAGGCCACTCGCTCCAATGCCGATCACGCCTGTGTCGAGGTCGCCCCGATCGCAGACGGTGTAGCTACTCGTGATTCGAAGGCGGAGCGTGGGCCTACTCTTGCGATCGTAGGAAGTTCTTGGGACGCTTTTTTGAGTTTTTGGAAGTGACTCGAAAGTCACCGGACTCTGGAGGAAGGGTGTCCGTTGGAGAAAATGCCCCCTCGGTGGCGTAAATCCACCTACAGCCAGGACGACGGGGCGCGCATCGAAACCGCGCCGAGCGCAGAAGGCATCCTGGCTCGTGACTCTCAAGTGAGTGGGGGTCCGGTTGTCACCTTCAGTGGGTGTGGTTGGTCCGACTTTTTGGACTCGCTGAAGTAGCCGGGTCAGGGCCCTTATGGGCTGCTGGACCCGCTTGCGCCCCTCCGCCCCTACCAGCGCCTTTGACTTGAATGTCCCGCAGCCTTCGAACCCGGCCTCAAGAAGCCGAACCGAACCCAACCCCACCCCCGTCGTGCCCCCACCGGCGCGAAAAGTCACCCGCCTCGGCAACTACCGCCACCACAGGGGATATTCGCCCTGGCGACGTTCCGACGCAGGCGTTCGTCGGCGCGCACGCGATCTCGGTGCGCTCAGCGGTGATAGGCCAAGCCGTCTACCGGGTGCGTCGCACCCCGGGCGCGAACACCGGGCCGAAACCCCGCCGTTCCGAACGGCGGACTGCACACGCGCTCAGTCGCTGCCCGTCATTGCGATCCTGCGGCCACCAACACTGCGGTGATGGTTTCGAGTTCGGCGATCAATTCGTCGAGCTCGGCGGGGGAGAGGGCGTCGTACGGCGCGGCAGCGAGTTCGTCGGTGAGGGCTTCGATGTGTTGTTTGGTCTCGCGGCCGGCGTCGGTGAATCGGCCGTCCGTGTCGACGAGTCCGCGTTCGCGTAGACCGTCCATGACCGCGGCCAGTCGCTCCTTCGGCAGGTGATGGATGCGCCCGAACGACTCCGGCGGATGGATGCCTTGCGCCACCGCGTCGAGTACGTGGGCCTCCGTGCCGCCGATGCGGGCGCCGACGAGGGCGGCGATGTGCCCGTCGCCGCGGTGCTCGCGCAGCATGGTCGCGGAATGCCACAGCAGGGCGACCGGGTCGCTCGGCAGCGGAAGGGTGCGCATCCCGGCGTACATCACCCGGCCTTCCGTGGGCGCGCTCGTCGCGGCTTTGGTGGTCAGGTCGGCTGCGCGCACCAGGCCCGGGGAGTCGGCGGCCACGTCGCCGAGGATCCGCCGAAGGGAGGCCGCGCTACCCCGCTCCCGCGCGGCGACGGACGCCTCGGGCGGGATTTTCTCCCACGCGCTCGGGATGTGCCGCGCGGCCTCCCCGTCGGCGAAGTTGTAGAAGGCCGCGTGTACGACCTGCGCCGACACCCGCCCCAGCGGCGCGGCGCGGCTCGCGAAGTAGCCGTCCCAGTAGGTGCGGTGGCCGAGCGCGGCCATCTCCTCGTTGCACTCGTCGGCGAGGAAGGTGACCAGGCAGATCGGCTCCAGGAGCTCGAACATGCGCCGAGCGGTGTGAGTCATGGCCAACATCATGGCTGCGGTCACACCCGCGTGAGGCAGTACTCGATCGAACGGCGGGGCAACGCAGCGGTACGCCCGTCCGCGCTGTTGCGAGATCAGGGTTTGGTCCTGCCGCTCGGTCGGACCGGCGGTGGGCCGATGCGGGCGCGGTGCGGACATGCGACGCGGTCCGAGCCGACGAATACGGAGTGGAGTTGGCCGTGGTGAGTTTGTTGTCAGGCCGGCGAGCCGGGCCGAGGTCGCAGTGCCTGCGGTCGAGGTTCTCGTCGGTGCTCGACCGTCGTGCCACGACCGTCTCGGTTCAGCGGTAGTGGGTGAGGCCGTCTGCCAATTGTTCGGGGTCGTTGTCGCGTTGGGCGTACAGGGCTTGTTGTAGGGCGAAGGTGTTGCGGATTGTGGTGATGCGGGTGGTGAGTTCGTTGTTCGACCGGCTGTTCGGGGTGAGTACCTGTGCCAGGAAGGTGTGGCCGTGGCCGGCTTCGATGGCTGCGAGGTCCTCGGCCGGGTCGCCTAGGGTGACGTCGTCCCAGTCGAGTACTCCGGTGAGGTGTGGCAGGCCGTGTTCCCACTCCCATAGGACGTTCTCGGGGCCGAGGTCGCCGTGCACGACTGCCTCGGTGAGGTGGGGGAGGTCGTCGAGTGCGTCGAGTTCGCGTTCGGCTCGTCGGCGTCCGCTGTCGGACATCAGGTCGAACAGCTCTGTGCGTACGCCTGCTGCGAATTGCCGCCATCGGTCTTCGGATGCGTGGGGCAAGGCTGCTCGTACCGTCTTGTCGGAGCCGGCGTGGGCCAACTCGGCCAGCAGCTGGGCGTATTGCGCCGCTGCGGTGCCGGCGACGTGGGCCTTGTTGAGGGCGTCGGCCGGCAACGGTTCACCGGGGATGCGGCTGAGGACCAGGAACGGCGTCTCGTGGTTGGGGTCGTTGGAAGTGGTTGGTATCAGTGGCTCGGGTGTGTGGAAGCCGAGGTCGAGTTTGGCGAGTGTGGCCAGGGCAGCCGCTCGTTGGGGGAGGCGGTTGGCCGCTGCCCGGGTGCGGGGCAGGCATACGACGCGGTCCGAGCCGATGACTACGGTGTGGAACTGGCCTTGGCGTACCGGTAGTTGGTCCACTTTGTCGTCGGGTAGCAGGCGGCTCAACAGGGTGTGGTGCGTTGTGCGGATGTCCACGGGGGTGACCTCTGCGTCGGCGGATGCGGGTGCGGATGCGGTCCGAAGGGGGGCTCGGTCGGGTTGGCCCGGACCCTAGCTCGATGCGGTGATCAGTTCGTCGGCGACCCACCGTGCGACGTGGGTGGGGTAGGGCGCGGGTAGGCCGAGGACGATGTGGGTGAATCCGGCGGTGAGGGCTTGGGTGATTGCGGTTCGGGTGTGCTCGGGGTGGTCGTAGGAGACCGGGAGGTGGATCGAGCGGGTGATCGAGGCCGGGTCGCGGCCGATGTCGGCGCAGTAGCGGTCCAGTAGGGCGCTGCGGCTGGTGACGTCGTCGATGTCTCCGCCGGGGATGTTCCACAGGTTCGCGTGCTCGGCGACCACGCGCAGGGTCGCGGCGGAGCGGCCGCCGATCAGGATCGGGGGGTGCGGGTGTTGGATCGGTTTGGGGCCGCCGAACGCGCCGGTGAGGTGGACGTAGTCGCCGTCGAAGTCGAACGGCTCGGGCTCGGTCCACAGTCGCCGGATGACGGTGCAGGCCTCGGCGAGGCTGCCCACCGAGTGGGCGAAGTCGTGGAAGGGCAGGCCGTGTGCCTCGTACTCGCGGCGGGCGAGCGGGTGGTCGGGGCGGGAGCCGGCGCCGATGCCGAAGTCGAGTCGTCCGCCGGAGACGATGTCGACGGTGGTGGCGATCTTGGCGAGCATCGCGGGCGGCCGGAATCGGTTGCTGGTCACGAGCAGGCCCAGGCGCAGCCGGCGGGTCCGGGCGGCGAGGGCGGAGAGGAGTGTCCAGCCTTCGAGGGCCGGTCCGTCGAGGGGGCCGCCGATGGGCATGAGGTGGTCGAACAGCCAGGCGTGTTCGATCTCGGGGATGGCGTCCGCTTCCTGCCAGACTGTCAGGATGTCGGAGTAGTCGACCTGCATGGGGGCGGTCATGATGCCGAAACTGGGCATGGTGTGGGGCCCTTTCCGGTGGGCGGAGAGTGGGCGGAGGGTGGGTGGCCGCGCTCAGGGGTGGGCGGCCTTCCCGGGGGTGTTACTTGGATTCGACCCGGCCCAGGGGCTCGGTGCCCGCCCCGGCTTCGGCGCTCGCGGTGGACCATGCGGTGTCCGCGGGGTCGAGTGCGCTGCGAAGGAAGGCCGAGCTGAGGCGCCGGAGGAGGGCGACCCGTTCGGGGCTCTCGTCGGTCGTCTCCGTGACGGCGTATCCGGGGATGCCGCCGAGTGAGTGTTCGCCCCCGAACAGGGTGAGCAGGCTCTTGGCGCCGGGGCTGAGGACGTAGGCGTCCGCGAACCACTCGGGGCCCCGGACGGTGAGGGCGGATTGGTCCTTGTCGCCCGCGACGATCAGGGCCGGCGTGGTCATCCGGGTGAAGTCCGGGTTCATGAAGGGGAGATGCTCGGCGGCGAACGGTGTCAGGTCGGCGCCGCCGGTGCCCGGTACGGCGAGCAGTACGCCGGCTTTGACGCGCGGGTCGGACATGTCCTCGCCGGGGGCGTCGTCGCTGCCGATGACCCGCGCGCCCAGGAGCATGCTCGCGGTCTGGGCGCCCCAGGAGTGCCCGGCGACGGCGATGCGGGTGTGGTCGAGGCGGTCGGTGAGGCCGGGAACAGCGGCTTCGAGGAGGTCGAGCCGGTCGAGGACGTGGGTCAGGTCCTCGACCCGGATGCGCCAGATCCGGGGGTAGCGGGGGTCGTCGGGGGTCAGGTTCAGCGTCCGCGAGTCGAGGTGGGTCGGCTGGACGACGACGAAGCCGTGCGCGGCCCAGAAGTCGACCAGTGGGGCGTATCCGTCCAGCGACTCGCCGAATCCGTGGGAGAAGACGATGACGGGTAGGTCGTCGCCGGTCGTGGGGGCGGTGACCCGCACGTGCAGGTCCGTTCCGCGGCCCGGGGCGGGCAGTACGACCGGGCGTACCGAGACGATGGGGGCGGGCCGGTCGGCGGTTTCATCGAGGTGGCGCATGGGTTTCCCTTGGGAGTGGGCGCGAGTGGGCGCGAGTGGTCGGGCGGGGCGATGCGTGCTTGGTCACGCGGCCCCGGCTCTGACATCATGAATGGAAACGGAACACCGTTCCGGCAATGACGATACGGAACGATGTTCCGGTTTGCAAGCGAGTGACGGAGGCAATGGCGCGATGGCCGACACCGATACCGATACCGACAGCGGCGGTGGGTCGGGATCCTCGGCTCCCCGGAAGCGGGCCGACGCCCGGCGCAACCAGGAAGCGCTGCTCGAAGCGGCTGCGGCGGCCTTCGTCGAGTCCGGGGTCGACGCGCCCGTACGCGACATCGCGGCCCGGGCCGGCATGGGCGTCGCGACGATCTATCGCCACTTCCCGACCCGGGCCGACCTCATTGTCGCCGTCTACCGCCACCAGGTGGAGGCATGCGCCGAGGCCGGCCCCACGCTGCTGGCGAGCAGCACGTCACCGCACACCGCACTGGTGCGCTGGATCGACCTCTTCGTCGACTTCCTGGTCACCAAGCACGGCCTCGCCGAGGCGTTCCAATCCGACGACGCCGGCTTCGCGACGCTGCATGCCTACTTCATCGACCGCTTGGTGCCCGTGTGCGCCGAGCTGCTCGACGCCGCCGGCGCGGCGGGCGAGATCCGCCGCGACATCCAGGCCCTGGAACTGATGTTCGGCGTCGGCAACCTGTGCATCGGCGCGAACAAGGACTCCCGCTACGACGCCCGTCGCATGGTCGGAGTCCTCCTCGCCGGACTGCGGTTGCACTAACGGGAGTCGGCGGTGATCCGGCGCCGTTCGAGGGCCGCGAGCCGGGGAGTCGGGTATCGGCCGTGCTACCCGACTCCGTTACGTTGGTTCGCCGGGCGGCCTGCTGGGATCGGCCGATGCGTGGGCCCTCCATCCGGCCTTCGCGCCACGGTTTC
Organism: Streptomyces sp. SID3343; assembly: GCF_009865215.1. Lineage (GTDB taxonomy): Bacteria > Actinomycetota > Actinomycetes > Streptomycetales > Streptomycetaceae > Embleya. The sequence continues at coordinate 10,323 of NZ_WWJX01000343.1, forward strand.
TTCGCACCTTGCGGGCCGGGCGCCCCTGCGTTCGACCACCGGGAGGCACAGTGTCGATCGTTTTGATCATCGTGGTGGGATCGGTGGTCGCCTTCGGCCTCGTCCACGCTCTCGGCGTGCTTGTCCGGCGTGGCGGGCGCAAACCGAGCCGCTCGGCGGCGCCGTTGTGGTTCGCGGTCGTTGCCGGCGCTGCCGTGATCGCCCTGTACGGGTGGGGCATGCTCTTCGTTTCCGCCGCCGTGTTGGACGCGGAGGACGGCGGCGCCGACTCGTCACCGATTCGTCCGTGCCGTACGCCGGGCTGGGAAGTGCGAGACATCGTCGACTACCGGGTGGACTATCTCCCGATTCGATTCGTCTGCGAGACGAGCGACGGGGAAAGCTACGCGACCGATGCCGTTCCCGATTACGTCAATCCCGCTTTGTCGGGTCTGACCGTGGTCGCCGTCGGATTCGGTGTCCGGGCGGCAGTCGGGGCGGAGTTGCGTGCCAGGTCCACGTACGCGAAGGAAAGGGCTCGGTCCCGCACACCTTGACGGCGTGGGGGCACGGCAATGGCCGCCCGGTTCGAGAACCGGGCGGCCAGGGCGGGACTACGACCGGGTCAGTCCTTGTCGAGGACGTCGGCCGCGATCAGTTCCTCCAGGTAGCGGTCGTCCCACCAGTTGAGCTGGAGGGACTTGGCGCGGCGGAAGTACAGCTGTACGTCGCACTCCAACGTGAAGCCCATGCCGCCGTGCACGTGCACCGCGAGGTCGGTGACCTCGCGGTAGGTGCGGCACGCGAAGAGCTTGGCCATCGGGGCCAGGCGCGCGGTGTCGCGGCCCTTGTCCCGGGACCAGGCGGCCTCCCAGACCAGGGTTTCGGCGCCGTCGACGGCCACCGAGGCGTCCGACAGGTTGTGCGCGATCGCCTGGAAGGCGCCGAGCGGCTTGTCGAACTGCTTGCGGTGCTTGGCGTATTCGACGGTGATCTCCAGGGCGCGCTTGGCGCCGCCCACGGCCTGGGCCGCGAGCAGGATCAGGCCGTCGTGCAGGACGTCGGACCAGATTGGCCAACCGGCGCCGGCCGTGCCGACCAACTCGCCTGCGACGTCGTCGAGTTCGACGCGGTACTGGGTGTCGGACGCGATCGTCTTCTGCTGGGTGAGCGTGACGCCGTCGGCCTTGGGGTCGACGAGGAACAGCGAGACGCCCACCGCAGGGTCGCCGGGGGTGCCTGCGGTGCCGGTACGGGCGAGCACGAGCAGTACGTCGGCCGCCGCCGCGTACGCGACGTGGCGCTTGACGCCGGAGAGCACGTGGCCCTCGCCCACCGCGCGGGCCGCCAGGGTCACGCCCTTGCCGCCGTAGCCGCGATCGGGCTCCAGCCACGCGACGCTCGCGATCGTGGTGCCGGCGGCGATGCCCGGCAGGTGGCGGTCACGCTGCGCGTCGGTGCCGGCCGCGGCCAGTACCCCGCCGACCAGTACCGAGCTGACGAAGTGCGGGGTCGGGGCGAGTGAACGCCCCAACTCCTCGTAGACCACGGCCGCGTCGAGCGTGGTCATCTCCGACCCGCCCCACTTCTCGGGCAGGGTCAGGCCGGTGAGACCGGACTCGCCGAGCTTGTTCCAGAAGTCCTTGGGGTACCCGACCGGGTCGTTCTCGAGCTCGCGAACGACACCGAGGTCGGCGTGACGGGCGGTCAGGCCCCGCACGGTCTCTCGGAGGATGTCCTGTTCCTGGGTGAAATCGAGGTCCATCGCGCGTCTCCTCTAGGGCTTCCAGCGCTCGCCGCGCCGGTCCCACGGGTTGTCTTCGGGGGTGGTGGGCAACGCGATTCGCGCGGTGGCGGTGGTGCGGACCTCGTCGCCGACGGTCAACGAGATCTCGGCGCGGACCCAACCGCAGCCGGTCTCGTCCACCGAGACCTCGTCCACTGTGCCGGAGAGCTGCATGGCGTCACCGGGGAAGACCGAGTTGGTCATCCGGAACACCATCCGGCCGATCCGCCCGCGCGAGCCCGTCCAGTCGTTGAGGTAGCGCTCGAACCAGGCGGCCTGGTTCGGGGTGTTCAGGAAGATGTCCTGCACACCCTGGCGCTCCACCGCGAACTTGTGGTCGTGGTGCATCGGCCGCCAGTCGCGGGTGGCCAACGCGCCCAGGATGACCGTGGTCGCGGTGACGTCGACGACGAACGTCGGCAGCGCGTCGCCCTTGGTCAGTTGATCCAGCGTCAGTTGATCGAGGGTCGAACCGCTCATGCCGTGGCCTCCCGTCGGTAGCCGTAACCGGTGTAGGACTCGGTGCCGAGCAGGGCGCCGTCCTGGTTGTGGTACTCGACGTCGATGACCCAGAAGCGGCCGACGCCGAGCTTGGTGCGCTTCTCGCCGCTGACCGACTTGAGTATCTGACGCGACGTCACGATGTCGCCGAGGCGCACCGGTTCGTAGAACACGTTGGTGTTGTCGGTCATGATCGCCTCGGGCAGTTCGAAGCGGATCTTGAGGTCGAAGTGCACCTGGAGGGACAGCTGCTCGCCGTCCGCGCCGGGTGCCCAGTAGTGCGGCCGGGCCCACGCCGAGAGCAGGCTCAGCGGGGCGATCGGGCCGCCGGTGATCTCGTTCGCGACCTTCTCGTCCCAGAACACGGGGTTGCCGTTCTGTACCGACGCGCACGACGTCCAGATGTAGCCGCGTTCGACGGGGAACTCACCCCGCTTCTCGTACTGGAATTCGCCGATGAGCGCTGCCACGTCCTCGGGCAGCGTGCTGTCCAGTGCCGTCATGCGACCACTCCAAAAGCGCGAAGCTCGGCGATCCGGTCGGGGCTGAGCCCGGCCGCCGCGAGCAGCTCGTCGGTGTCGGTGATCCCGGATTCCCGGACCGGGTACGGGTCCGAGGGCGCCTGCTGGCCGGCCAGTACCGGGCCGACCTGGCGGAACTCGCCCTGAACCGGGTGCTTGGCGGTGGTGAATGCGCCACGCGCCAGGTACTGCGGGTCGTCGAGCAGCTCGGGGACGGACAGTACGGCCGAGACGCACGTGTCGGCCGGAGCCAACTCGGCGACCCAGTCGTCACGGTCGCGGGTCGCGAACGCCGCGGCCAGGTCGGCCCGGATCGCGTCCTGCGCGTCGTCGTCGAGCTGACGCGGGGCCCACTTGTCCAGACCGACGAGCCGGCACAGGTTCGCCCAGAACCGGCCCTCGATCGCGGCGACCGCGAGCCACTTGCCGTCGCGGGCGCGATAGGTGTCGTAGCACGCGTAGCGGCCGGTCAAGATGCCGTGCCGCGGCTCGGGTTCGACCCCGGTGGCGAGGAACTCGTCGACGCCGAGCGCCATCAGCGCGAGCATGCCGTCGGCCACCGAGACATCCAGGCGGGCGCCCTCCCCGGTGTTCTGCCGGCGAAACAGCGCGCCCATGATCGCGATCACGGCGTGCATGCCGCCGCCCGCGCTGTCGGCCACGGTCGCGCCGGGGATCGGCGGACCGCCGTCCGCGCCGGGCCCGGACATGTGCAGGAATCCGCCCGTGCCCAGGTAGTTCAGGTCGTGCCCGGCCTGTTGCGAGTGCGGGCCGTCCTGGCCGAAGCCGGACGTCGAGCAGTACACGATGCGCGGGTTGCGCGCCGCGACCGCTTCCGGACCGATGCCCAGGCGGTCCACGACCCCGGGCCGGAAGCTCTCGATGACCACGTCGGCGGTCTCGACGAGCTTGAGGAACGCCTCGCGACCGTCGGGGGCCTTCATGTCCACCAGCACGCGCTTCATCCGCCGGTGCGCGCTGTACGAGTAGTAGGGAGGCGCGATCTGCACGCCGCTCTTGGCCGGGACGGGGCCGACCTTGATCACGTCGGCCCCGTAGTCCGCCAACCAGCGCGAGGCACGGGCGGCGGGGCCCACGCTCGCGAGATCCAATACGGTGACGCCTTCCAGGAACTCTCCGGACACGACTCTGACGCCCTGTCAGAAGTTCTTCGGAAGGCCGAGGCCGCGGCGGGAGATGATGTTCTTCTGCACCTCGGAGGTGCCGCCGCCGATGGTGTCGAGCACCGTGTAGCGGTAGGTCGAGTCGGCCCGACCGGTCATCGGCGCATCCTCGGTGCCCACCCGCAGCTGGGTGCCCGGCGAGGCGATGTCCATCGACGCGTTGGCGAGCCGCTTGGACAGCTCGGTCGCGTACAGCTTGTAGCCCGACGCCTCGACGGTGGGCGGCTTGCCGCCACCGGCCGCGGCGGCCACCACGCGCAGCCCGAGCAGGCGGGCCACGGCGGCCTCGGTCACCAGCGTGGCGACCTGCTTGCGCACGATCGGGTCCTCGCGCAGCGGCTCGTCGTCGCGGGTGGCCTCGCCGATGTACTCGGTGAGCACGTTCAGCCGCTGCTGGATCGGGGCGAACGAGAACATCGTGAAGCGCTCCAGGTCGAGCGCCTGCGAGATGTACTGGAAGCCCTTGTTGAGCTCGCCGACCACATAGTCGTCGGAGACCCAGACGTCGTCGAAGAAGACGTCGTTGGTGCGCTCGTCACCCATCGTCCAGATACCGCGGACGGTGATGCCCGGGTGATCCATCGGGACCAGGAACAGCGTGATGCCGTGGTGCTTGGGCGCATCGGGATCGGTGCGCGCGCCGACCCAGTACCACTCGGCGAAGTGCGCCGACGTGGTCCAGGTCTTCTGGCCGTTCAGGCGCCAGCCGGCGCCGTCGCGCACGGCCCGCAGCTTCATCGACGCGGCGTCCGAGCCCGCCTCGGGCTCGCTGTAGCCGACCGCGAATTCGACGTCGTTGTTGAGGATCTTGGGCAGGAACTCGGCCTTGAGCTTGTCGCTGCCGTGCGCGAGAAGCGTCTTGCCGATGATGCCGACGCCCTTGCCGATCTGCGGTCCACCGCGCCCGGCGAGAGCTTCGTTGAGGAGGTATTCGTAGACCCCGTCGCCGTCCTGGCCGCCCCACTCTTCGGGCCAGGTGATGCCGAGCCAGCCTTGGTCGGCCATCTTGCGCATGTACGCACGGCGTGCGGGGGTGTCGACGACCTGGGCCATGTTCTCCCGGGTCACGTCGAACACTTCGGTATCGGGGTTGGCGTCGAGAAACCGCTCGACCTTCTCGCTGAACGCGGTCTGGTCGGGGGAGAAGTCGAAGTCCACGGGTCGCCTTTCGGGGCGCGCCCATGCCGGCAGCCTCACCTGTGTACGTGCAGGTGAGGCAGCCGGCACAGAACCTGACGGATAGTCAGATCAAGGTAACACCGGCCCGGGTTCATTTCGAGTGGCGGGCCATGATCCGTGTGATCAAGAGCGAACGCCTGTGCCTACGGCGGGATCCGGCCGACCAAACGGTTCTGGACAAGTCCGGAAAAGTTACGGCGCGTCCGCGATCGACCACCTATCGTTGGTGGACATGAGCGGAAATTCATGCCCGCGATGTGGCCGAGAACACGCTTGGTGCGAGGTCGAGTGGGCGGCAGTGGACCCCGACACCGAGGAGTCCGCCGCCGCCGACCCCGACGGCCCGCCTTATCACGTGGGGGATCTGCTGCCCGACGTGCTCGACCTGCTGGCGCGCGGAAGTCGCGGGCCCGACTGGGCCGGCGCGCGCGAAAGCCCGGGTCGTCGGTCCCTGCGAGGACTGATACCCGGGCCCCGGCAACGCTTTTGACGTGCCGTCAGCGTTCTCGACGTCAGGCCGGCGTGCCATCGGTGGGCCCGCCGTCGGGGTCAGGCGCGCTGCGAACTCACCGACACCACTTCGCCCGTCATGTACGACGAGTAGTCCGACGCGAGGAAGATCATCACGTTCGCGACCTCCCACGGCTCGGCCGCCCGGCCGAACGCCTCGCGTGAGGACAGTTCGTCGAGCAGTTCCTCCGACGACGCCTTCGCGAGGAAGGCGTGCATCGCGATGCTCGGCGCGACCGCGTTGACGCGGACGCCGAACTCGGCGGCCTCGACCGCCGAGCAGCGGGTCAGGGCCATCACGCCCGCCTTGGCCGCGGCATAGTGCGCCTGGCCCTTTTGCGCGCGCCAGCCGAGCACGGAGGCGTTGTTGACGATGACCCCCTTGCCGCGCGGCTGCATGTGCCGCAGCGCCGCCCGGGTGCACCGAAACGTGCCGTTGAGGGTCACGTTCATCACGAGGTCCCACTGCGCGTCGGTCATGTCGACGAGGTTGGCCTCGCCGCCGAGCCCGGCGTTGTTGATCAGCACGTCGATGCCGCCGAGTTCGCGCGCGGCGGTGTCGATCAGGTTCTGCACGTCCTCCTCGACGGTGACGTCGCACGGCACCGCGAGCGGGCGCGAGCCGATCAGCTTGGCGAGTTCGTCGGCGGCTTCGCCGAGCCGGCGTTCGTGCTTGTCGCTGATCGCGATCACGGCGCCTTCCTCGGCCGCCCGCTTGGCCGCGGCGAAGCCGATGCCGGTGCCGGCCGCGGCGGTGATCAGGACGGTCTTGCCGGTCAACAGGCCGTGGCCCTCGACGTAGGCCGGGGCGCTGAAGGTGGTGGGGCTCACTTGGCGTCTCCTCGCGGTTCACGGGGCATGCCGAGAACGCGCTCGGCGATGATGTTGCGCTGTACCTCGTTCGACCCGCCGTAGAGAGTGTCGGACTTGGTGAACAGGAAAAGCCGCTGCGCTTCGGACAGTTCGTACGGCGCCTCGGCAGCCAGCGTGGCGACCGCGCCACCGACGTCCATCGCGAGCGTGCCGAGCCGCTGGTGCCAGCCGGCCCACACCAGCTTGGCCACCGAGGCCGCGCCGGGACCGGGGGAGCCGAGGGTGCGCAGCGCGTTGCAGCGCAGCACCTTGAGGTCGATCCAGCTCTGCAGCAGTCGATCGCGCAGCGTCGCGTCCTCGATCGCGCCGTTGGCCTTGGCCTCGTCGACGATCTTGGCCAACTCGATCTCGAAGCCGATCTGCTGGGCGAGGGTGGACACGCCACGCTCGAACGCGAGCAGGCCCATCGCGACCCCCCAGCCGGCCCCGACCTCGCCGACCACGTGCTCGGCCTTGGCCCGCGCGTTGTCGAAGAAGACCTCGTTGAACTCGCTCGTGCCGGTGAGCTGGACGATCGGACGGATCTCGATGCCCGGCTGGTCCATCGGCGCGAGCAGGAAGGTGATGCCCTTGTGCCGCTGCGACGCGGGGTCGGTGCGGGCGAGCACGAAGCACCAGTTCGCCTCGTGCGCGAGCGAGGTCCACACCTTCTGGCCGTTGATCAGCCAGTCGCCCGACTGCGGGTCGACGGTGCCGCCGGTGCGCAGATTGGACAGGTCGGAGCCGGCCCCCGGCTCGGAGTAGCCCTGGCACCACAGTTCCTCGCCGCGCGCGATGGCGGGCAGGAAGCGGGCCTTTTGCTCGTCGGTGCCGAACGCGAGGACGGTGGGGCCGAGGAGGTTCTCGCCCATGTGGTTGACCCGGCCGGGCGCCTGGGCCCGCGCGTACTCCTCGCCGAAGATCACCTGCTGCATGAGGGACGCCTCGCGCCCCCCGTACTGCTTCGGCCAGTCGAGACCGATCCACCCGCCCTCGCCCAGCCGCAATTCCCACGCGCGGCGGATCTCGAAGTGCTCGTGCTCGCTGCCGGGACCGCCGGTACCGACGGCCGCGGCGAATTCACCGGAGAGGTTCTCCCGGAGCCACTCGCGGACCTCGGCCCGGAACTCCTCGTCCTCGGCGCTGTACCGGAAATCCACAGCCTGTCCCATCCTCTTTGGCGGCGTACCGCGGGCCGAACCCTGGGGCGTCGGCCCGGTGCCGTGCGACGTGTCGCGCGCGGGGCTCGCCACACCGAGCCCCGCGCGCGTGACGGCCTACCGGACGCGGTTTCAGTTCCCGGCGGCGGCAGCGGCCTCGGCGGCCTTCTTCTTGGCCGCGGCGGCCGCGTACTCCTTGAGCTGCGCGAGGACCGGCATCGGGTCCTGGCCGATCTGGGTCGGGAGCTTCTCGGCGATCTCCTCGGCCGTCCAGCGGTCCGACGTGTACATCGTCTTGATCTCGTGCGGCTGGTCCCACAGCGCGATCTTGGGCCCGGCGGTCGTGTAGACCTGCCCGGTGATGTCCTTCGCGTGGTCGGAGAGCAGGAAGACCACGAGCTCGGCGACGTCCTCGGGCTCGCCGATCTCCTTGAGCGTCTGCGGCACACCCTCGGACATGCGGGTACGGGCCACCGGCGCGACGCAGTTGGCGTTGACGCCGTACTTGTTCAGGCCCAGCGCGGCCGAGCGCACGAACGACACGATGCCGCCCTTGGCCGCCGCGTAGTTCGCCTGCGCGACCGAGCCGACCGCGTAGACGCCCGACGTGAAGCCGACGATCGAACCGAAGCCCTGGGTCTTCATGACCTTCGAGGCGGCCTGCACGACGGTGAAGGTGCCCTTGAGGTGGGTCGCGATGACGCTGTCCCACTCGTCCTCGGTCATGTTGAACAGCATGCGCTCACGCAGGTTGCCCGCGACCGTCACGACGCCGTCGATACGGCCCCACTTCTCGACGCCGGCGTTGACGATGCGCGCGCCGCCCTCCATCGAGGCCACGGAGTCGGCGACCGCGACGGCCTCGCCGCCGAGCGCCTCGATCTCCTTCACGACGGCGTCGGCGACCTCGCTGGTCGGCTCGCTGCCGTCCATCGCGACCCCGTAGTCGTTGACGACGACCTTCGCGCCGTGCGCGGCGGCGGCGAGCGCGACGGCCCGGCCGATGCCCCGGCCCGCGCCGGTGACCGCGATTACCTTGCCCGTGAGGAAGTCACCCATGTGTTGTCCGCTCCTTGTCGGTGGCCTGCCGGTAGGCCCCGGAATTCGAGGGCGCGAAGCCCGTCTCGGGTCGGTCGGTATGCGCCTCGGATCACCCGACACGCAAGGCCGGGAGTCTGTGAGAACGCCCTCTCGACATTATCTGACGATCCGTTAGTTTTCCCGGATAGAGTGCCGCAGCACACAACTACTCGCCGGCGCGCCCGTCGATTCTCGACAGTGCGGTGGTCGGGTTCCGCTGTGTCGGCATCTGCTTCGCGTGCGTGTCGGCATCGGCATCAGTACGTCAGCATCGGCTTGAGTACGTGTCGTCACGTGTCGCACGTGGCACCGCCTGGAGGAGGCCCCCTATGTCGCTGCCCCCCGAGTTCCGTGAACTGGCCGCGCGTGTCAACAACTGGGGCCGATGGGGCCAGGAGGACGAGATCGGGACGATGAACCTGATCACGGACGACGTGGTCAAGGCCGCCGCCGGCTGCGTGCGCACCGGCAAGCGCTTCTCGCTGGCCGTGGAGCTGCGCGAGGACGGCATCCAGAACGGGATGATCCCGGGCCGCGACAACCCCAAGCGGACCACCTTCCTGGTCAACCACGAGGTGTTCGGCCCCGGCACGGTGGCCACGAGCGACGACTCGGTCGTCATGGGCATCCAGGCCGGCACGCACTGGGACGGGCTCACCCACGCGACCTACGACGACCGCCTGTACAACGGCCACTCCGCGAAGGAGACGGTCACGGCGGAGGAGGGCGCGCGAAAGCTCGGCATCCACAACGTCAAGACCCTGGTCTCGCGCGGCGTGCTGCTCGACGTGGCGCGCGCGAAGGGCCTGGACATCCTGCCGCCCGAGTACGCGGTCACCCCCGCCGACCTGGAGGCCGCCGAGACGCTCGGCAACGTCAAGGTGCGCGCCGGCGACATCGTGCTCGTGCGCACGGGCCAGATCCGGCAGTACTTCGCGGGCGAGAAGGACATGTACTTCTACGGCCCGGGCCTGTCGGTGTACTGCCCCGAGTGGTTCCACGCGCGCGACGTCGCGGCAGTGGCCAACGACACGGTGACCTTCGAGGTCTTCCCGCCGGAGATCGAGAACGCGTTCATGGCCGTGCACGCCCTCCACCTCGTGGAGATGGGCATGCTCCAGGGGCAGAACTGGAACCTGGAGGAACTGGCCGCGGACTGCGCCGAGGACGGCGTGTACGAATTCTTCCTGGAAGCCTCGCCGGAGCCCTTCGTGGGCGGCGTCGGCACCCCGGTGAATCCGGTGGCCGTCAAGTAGGTCGACCGGGTCCGACCGGGTCCGACCGGCTCGCCGCAGGTCGCCCCGCAGCGCGTCGCCGTCGGTGCACACGTGTCGGCCACCACGCATGCGGGCCCCGGACAGGATCGCCCTGTCCGGGGCCCTCGCGCGCTCCGGGCACCGCGACGAAGCCCGGAACGGCGACGGTCCCACTTCGTCGAGGAACCTCGGGGCACTTCCCGGGCGCCTCGTCGTCCCCTCGCGAACGACCGCCACACTCAGGGTGATCAGTGTCGGACGACGCGTCAACACCCTTTTGGGAACGGTTCTCGGAATTCCCTCCCGACCAACCGCGGAAGAGCGGAACGAGGCAACTCCGCCGTTCCCGAACGGACTTCCGCGCGCCGCGGGCGGTGCTCCCGTCCACCGCCTCCGTCCCGACGGCGATCCCCGACCACGATCGAGGCGACCCGGCACCGGTACGCCGACGGGCGGGGCCGATGCGATCGCATCGGCCCCGCCCGTCGGGTGGTGCCTCGACTCCGGGTCAGCTGCCCTTCTTCGGCGCGCAGACCGTCTGATCGGCCGTCTGCTGCTTGAGCGTGCTCGCGGACGGCGGCTCGGGCGGCGCCGACGCGGCCGGCGGGCCCGAGGGCGCGGTCGCGGTGCCGCCGGGCGGGAAGTCCTTGCCGATCACCAGCTCCAGCGAGTTGGCCCGCTGGGCGGTCTCGTGGATCGCGGTGGCCGGCAGCCCGACCGCGGCGGCGACCGCGAGGGCCGAATTCTTCTGGCCCACCGGGTAGTTGACCACGCTCGACGCGACCTTGGCCTGGGCGGTACGGAAGACCGGTACCTGGAACTTCTTGTCCTTGAGCACGTCCGCCACCTCCTTGCCCTTGGCGTTCACGCCGCCACCGTTGGTGACGTAGACCTGGATCTTGCTCGCGTCGACGTCGGGCGCGGTGGGGGTGGTCGGCACGGCGGGCGGCGGCGCGGCCGGGGGCTGCGCCTCGGCCGGCGGGGACGCGTCCTTGTCGCCCTCGGTCAACGGGCTGTCGGCGGCGACCGCGGCCCACAACTGCTTGGCGGCCGGCTGGGCCTGCTCGACGCGCTGCTTCGGGTTGGGCGGGTAGGGCTGGTTGGGCAGCGTGGTGAAGGCCATCCGCTTCTCGGGGACCTTCTTGATCTCGTTGCCGAGCGCGATCAGCTTGTCGATGCCGCCGAGGCCGTCGTCGACGGTGAGGTTGTTGACGGCCGTGTTGGCGATCTTGAACATGCCGTCGACGTTGGTCAGCGACGCGTTGCCCTTGACCTCACGCGCGAGCGACATCAGGAAGCCCTTCTGGGCCTCGATCCGGGACAGGTCGCTGCCGTCGCCGAACGCGTGCCGGGCGCGCAGGAACTTGAGTGCGTTCTCACCCGCGAGGCGCTGGGGGCCGGCCTTGAGGAACAGGTCGGTGCCGCCGCCGTGGTTGGGCAGGACGGGGTCGTTGATCGCGGCGCTGAGGCACACCGGCACGCCACCGACGGCCGAGGTCATCTCCTTGACGCCCTTGAAGTCGATCATGATGTAGTGGTCGACCTGGAGGCCGAGCATGGTGTCGACGGTGGAGACCGTGCACTGCGGTCCGCCGCGGGTGAGCGTCTCGTTGAAGGGGAAGGAGTTCACCGGCTCCCAGACCTTCCCCTTCACGGTGCACTTGGGGACCTTGACCATCGTGTCGCGCGGGATGCTGACCAGCGTCGCGTTGGAGCGGTCCGCCGAGATGTGCATCAAGATCGTGGTGTCGGCCAAGCCTTCGTGACCCGCGTCGCCGTAGCCCTCGTTCCCCGCGCCGACACGGCTGTCGGAGCCGATCAGCAGGATGTTGAGGGGTCGGCGCCCGAACGCGTCGGCAGGCGCCTTGGGGGCGTCGGTACCCGCGTTCTTGGGGGTCGTCTTGAGTCGGCTGTTCAGATACTCGTAGTAGCCGTAGATGCCGCCGGCGCCCAGGAGCAGCACGCCGACGACGGATATGGCCACCCACTTGAGCCGCTTGCGCAGCTTCTTGGGCGGCGGGCCCTCCGGGGGGCCGGAGGCGGCCCGGCCGCGTGGCGCGCGGCGG
>NZ_WWJX01000344.1 GCF_009865215.1 Streptomyces sp. SID3343
CCGCGCCGGCGCGCCTCCCGTTCGGCGGCCTCCACCAGCGCCCGGCCGACCCGGCGGCCCTGGTGCGCCGGATGCACGGCCAGACCGTCGATGTGCTGGACGTGCGCGGACATCGGGCCGAACGGCGAGGGGCGCATCCTGAGGTAGCCGACCACGTCCTCGCCGGCGTGCGCGACCAGGACGTTGCGCACGTCGGCGGCGTCCGGGAAGAAGGCCTTCCCGGGGTCCCAACGCGGCGTCGGGGTGACGTCGGTGGACCAGGTCAGATTGTCGATCTCGGTGAGTCTCTCCCCGTCCTCCACGGCTGCGGGACGAACCTGGACGCGGGTTTCCTCCGGTGTGCGCGGCATTGCCCAATCGTCGCACCCGACCCGGCACGCGGGGCAGAGGTCAACACCCGGATCCGGCATCCCGGCGCCCTAGACTCCGGCGCATGACAACACCCCGCGCGCCCCGAGCCCAGGCGGATCTCGACCGGCTGAGCGCCGGTAAGTACGTCCTGCTGACCACGTTTCGTCGGGACGGGCGCGCGGTGGGGACCGCCGTGTGGGTCGTGCGCGACGGCGACGCGCTCGGCGCGTGGACGGCGCGCGACTCCGGCAAGGTCAAACGGCTGCGCAACAGCGGCCGGGTCACCGTCGCGCAGTGTGACGCGCGGGGCAACGCGCGCGGCGCCGCCGTGGCCGGCCACGCCGAACTGCTCGACGAGGCAGGCACGGAGCGTTACCGAGGACTGATCAGGCGCAAGTTCGGTGTGCTGGGTCGTCTCACCCTGCTCGGCAGTCGGCTGCGCCGCGGTACCGGGGCCACGATCGGCATCCGGATCGAACTCACCGCCCCGGCCGAGCCCGAGCGGACGGACGGGGCGAACGAGCCCGAACGGCCCGACCCGGTGGGGTAGTGGCTCAGATGCTCAGTTTGAAACCCACGTGCGAATCCGCGAAACCGAGCCTCCGGTAGAAGCGGTGGGCGCTCTCGCGCTCGCCGTTCGAGGTCAACTGGACCAGTGTGGCCCCGCGCTCGCGGGCTCGTTCGATGGTCCACTGCATGAGCACCGTGCCCAGGCCGCCGCCGCGCTCCCCGCTGTCGATGCGTACGGCCTCGACCAGGGCGCGGGTACGGCCCATTTGGGACAGGCCGGGGATGATCGTGAGCTGGAGCGTGCCCACCACCGCGGCAGGCCCGCCGGCCGGGTCGGGGCGGGTCATCACCACCAACTCCTGGTTCGGGTCGGCCGCGATCTGCTCGAATGCCTCGACATAGGGGGTCAGGTCGTCGAGTGAGTCGCGTCCCGCGCCGAGCTTGTCGTCGACGAGCAGGCGGACGATCGCGGCGATGTCGGCTCGGTCGGCCGGCCGGATTTCGATGTCGTTCATGGCGACCAACGTAGACCGGCCCCCCGGGGCGGGTCGGGGGAGGTAGTCCGAAGGTCCTGGGCAGGTCCTTGGTCGTATGACTTCAGGTAGCGGTGTACGGCCAGGGGAGTAGGCGGGAATTCGGCCGCGCGCAGGATCCGTTGACCAGGTAAAGGGCGGATGCTTGTCAAGGAACATGGCAGGCGGCCGGACGGGGAGGTTCCACGTGGATGCCGTGCACCAGTGGGTGGATCGGCTGGGTGAGCTACCACCGATGTACGCGTATGCCGTGATTGCCTTGATCGCCGTGGTCGAGACCGGGTTGCTGTTGGGGGTGTTCGCGCCGGCCGAGCCGGTGCTGTTGCTCGGTGGCCTGTTGACCTCGACGGGGCATCTGGCCCTGTTCCCGGTACTGATCGTGGCGACGTCGGCGGCGATCGTGGGGGACACACTCGGTTACCTGTCGGGAAGGCATCGCAGCGAGCGGATAAGAACGGGTCGTCTGGGCCGCAAGGTCGGCGAGCACCGTTGGGAGCGGGCCGAGGAGATGTTCACGCGCGGCCGCGGGGCGGGCGGCGTGACGGTGATGCTGGGCAGGTGGGTGGCGTTCGCGCGCACGCTTTTGCCGCGGCTCGCGGGGGCGGCGGGCATGCCGTATCGGCGGTTCGCACCGTGGAACGTGGTGGGCATCCTGGTCTGGGTGCCGGGCTCGGTGATGCTGGGCCGGCTGGCGGGCAGCGCCTACCCCTCGGCGGCGAGCGTGCCCGGTTGGATCGGGGCCGCGATCCTGGCGATCGCCGTGGTGGCGGGCATCGTGACATACGTACGCCGTCGCCGGCGCCGGGGTGCCGAGGAGGACACCCAGTCCGGTTTCGGTGAACCTGCGCCGGGGGCGGACGCTTCGAGGCGGGATCTCGCCGGGGCGACGGCGGCCGTGCGCGAGGACAGCACGGCCTGACCCGCTCGGGCTGACGACACGTATGCGTTCGGGTACCGTCCGGCGAGGCGGGCCGCGGAACCGGCCGCTCGGGCGGGCCGGCGCACGGGTGCCGGCTATGGCGGCCGGTGCGCGGCAACTCGTGGGACGAAGCGGGTGGAGCAGGGCCAGGGGGCAGGGTCGCCGACGACCCGGCCCCCTTCGTTGTGTACCGCCGGCCGCCGCGGGGTGGTGCCGGTCAGCCGCGCAGCGAGGCGTCACCGTGTTTGGCGACGTGTTCGTCCAGCGCGGTGAGCGCCCGGGTGACCTCCTCGTGTGAGCCGCCGTGGCGCTGTTCGTTCCAGTACGCGGTGCCCAGGCGCTTGAGGAGCGCGGACGCGTCACGGCCGACCTGAACCTCCTCGACTTTCTGCTTTCCCGTGGTCATGCCCTGCTCGGCCATCTTCTTGGCCTTGTCGATGAAGCCGCTCATCGCGCCGTGCTCCGTTCCGGGGTCACTGGGTTCGGTCGCGGGCCCGGTGACCGGTCGGCCATCGGACTCGCCTGCCGGGGGTCGACGAGAGACCCCTTCGATCGGTCAACGAATGACACGGAAACGAAGATCCCGAACGGCAACGCTCCGGATCGGCCGATCAATTCACTCGATCGGCGTTGCCGCCGGCGTTTTTGCTCGGGCGCTGTGCCGGCCGGCGCCGATCCCGTGTCCCAGGGCCGGCCCGGTCCGCTGCTCGCGGGGACCGGACAGATCGGGTCGGGGTTGCGGCGGACTCGGCTCATGGCGCGCGAGCCACGCGCGACGGCGGCGCGACACGCGTGAGCGCATCCGCCGCCGAGGCTCGATCATCGGGCCGCCCGGGTCAGTCGCCGGCCGCGCGGAACGGGCGGATGGCGAGCGCCATCGAGGCCGCCACCAAGGTGATCGCGGCGAGCGTGCCGATCACCACCGTGTGCCCGTAGTCGCCGACGAAGGCCGCCCGGACCGCCTCCACGACATAACGCGGCGGGACGACGTGGGAGAGGCCGTCCAGCCAGCCCGGGGCGAGCGCCATCGGCAGCAGGATGCCGGAGAGCAGCATCACCGGCAGGTTCACCGCGTTGACCACGGGCGCGAACTCCTGCGGCGAGGCCACCCGCATCGCGAGGGCGTACGACAGCGCCGCGAGCGCGGCCGACATCAGCCCCACGAGGGCGAAGCCGAACAGGACGCCGAGGATCGGCACGCGCAGCCCGAACGCGACGCCGGCCAGGACGAGCAGGACGGACTGGGCGAGCAGGAGCACGACGTCCTTGAGTACGCGCCCCAGCAGCAGCGCGAGTCGGTTGACCGGGGTCACCCGCATGCGTTCGAGGATGCCGTGCTGCTTTTCGATCAGGATCCCGAAGCCCGCGAACGCGGCGCCGAAAAGGCCGAGTTGGACCAGCAGACCGGGCACGAGGGTCTGCCACGCGTCACCGCGCCCACCCAACGGGACGTCGCGAAGGAGCGGGCCGAACAGGACCAGGAACAGCAGCGGCTGCATGAGTCCGAAGACCAGACCGAGCTTGGATCGGACCAGTTCGCGCAGGTAGCGGCCGAAGATCAGGCCGGTGTCGCCGGCGAGCGAGGACAGCGGGGACGGTGCGGCGGGCACGGCGGCGGGCGATGGTGCGCATTGCGCGGACACGGACACCTCAGACGGCGATCGGGGTGTCGGCAGGCGCGGGAGTGCGCCGACCGGTGATGGCGATGAACGCGTCCTGGAGGGAGGCGTCGGGGGAGCCGGCGTGGCGGGTCTTGAGGCTGTGCGCGGTGCCCTCGGCGACGATCCGGCCGCCGTCGACGATCACCAGGCGGTCGGAGAGGGCGTCGGCCTCGTCGAGGTAGTGGGTGGTCAGGAAGACGGTGGTGCCCCACTCGTCGCGGATCCGGCGGACGAGGTCCCACAGGTCGACTCGGCTGCCGGGGTCCAGGCCCGTGGTCGGCTCGTCCAGGAACAGCACCCGGGGGCGGTGGACCAGACCCATCGCGATGTCGAGGCGGCGGCGTTGGCCGCCGGACAGCGCGCCGCACGGGCGGTCGAGGAAGTCGCCCAGATCCAGATCGGCGGCCAACTCGTCGGCGCGGGCCGCGGCGGCGGCCTTGTCGAGTCGGTACAGCCTGGCCTGGGTGGTCAGTTCCTCGCGC
>NZ_WWJX01000345.1 GCF_009865215.1 Streptomyces sp. SID3343
GCGGGGCCCGGGTGTACTGCGAGATCGGCGGCTTCGCGACCCGAGGCAACGCGTATCACATGACCGGCCTGACCCCGGAGGGTCTGGAGATGGCCGAAGCCATCGAACGGGCTTTGGCCGACGCGCGGGTGGACCCCACCGCGATCGACTACGTCAACGCGCACGGCTCGGGCACCAAGCAGAACGACCGCCACGAGACGGCCGCGGTCAAGCGAGCCCTGGGCGAGCACGCCTACTCGACGCCGATGAGCTCGATCAAATCCATGGTCGGGCACTCGCTCGGCGCCATCGGCGCGATCGAACTGGCCGCCTGCGTACTGGCCTTGGCCCACCAGGCGGTACCGCCGACGGCGAACTACGAGACCCCGGACCCCGAGTGCGATCTCGACTACGTACCCAAGACCGCCCGGCAGCGCACGCTCGACACGGTGCTCTCGGTCGGCAGTGGGTTCGGCGGTTTCCAGTCGGCCGTCGTCCTGGACCGCCGCGTGGGGAGGACTCGATGAGTACCGGACGCCTGCTCCGACGGACCGTGGTGACCGGTGTGGGCGTGGTCGCCCCCACCGGCATCGGTACCGACGTCTTCTGGAAGGCCACCCGCGCCGGCGTGAGTGTCCTCGACCGGATCTCCCGAGAAGGCTGCGCGGACTCGCCGTTGGCGGTCGGGGGCGAGGTGCGCGACTTCGAACCGGCGGGCACGGTCGAGGAACACTTCCTCGTCCAGACCGACCGCTTCACCCACTTCGCGCTCGTCGCCGCCGACGAGGCGTTGGCCGACTCCGCGTTGGCCGACACGGTGGCCCCGTTCGACATCGGCGTGGTCACCGCGAGTTGCTCCGGGGGCGGCGAGTTCGGCCAACGCGAACTACAGAACCTGTGGGGCGACAGCCCCGGCCGGGTCGGCCCCTACCAGTCCATCGCCTGGTTCTACGCCGCCACCACCGGCCAGGTCTCCATCCGCGGCGGCTTCAAGGGCCCCTGCGCGGTCCTGGCCAACGACGAGGCCGGCGGGCTCGACGCCATCGCGCACGCCGGCCGGAGCATTCGCCGCGGCGCCGAGGCCGTCGTCGTCGGGGCCGCGGAGGCACCCTTCGCCCCCTACTCGATGGTGTGCCAACTCGGCTACGACGAACTGAGCCTGGCCGGCGACCCCGCCCGGGCGTACCTGCCCTTCACGACCGACGCGTGCGGCTTCACGCCCGCGGAGGGTGGGGCGATGTTCGTCCTGGAGGCGGAGGAGGTGGCCCACCGCCGCGGCGCCCGGATCCGCGCCGTGGTGGCCGGTCACGGCGCCACCTTCACCGGGACCGCCGACTGGGCGGCGTCGCGGCACGGCCTCGCCCGCGCGATCCGCGACGCGTTGGCCGAGGCCGAATGCGCTCCCGAGGAGATCGACGTGGTGTTCGCCGACGCGCTCGGGGTACCCGACGCGGACCACGCGGAGGTACTCGCACTGTCCGACGCGCTCGGCGCGCACGCCGCGCGGGTGCCGGTCACCGCGCCCAAGACCGGCACCGGGCGCGCGTATTGCGGTGCGCCCGTGCTCGACTGCGCCGCCGCGATCCTGGCCATGGAACACGGCGTCGTGCCGCCCACCCCCGGAATCGTCGACATCTGCCACGACTTCGACCTGGTGACCGGCCGCGCCCGGGCCGCCGAGTTGCGCACCGCGCTGGTGCTCAGCCGCGGCCTGATGGGCTGCAACGCGGCCCTGGTCCTGCGCTGCGGCGAGGACCGCCGCGGGTGAACCCCGCGGCAACCGGCCGCGTTTCGGCGCCCCGCACCCGCGTCCCCACGCAGGTCGCGATCCACCGTACGAAAGGAACGCATCATGAACGGCCCCGTCACGTACGAGGAACTCGCCGAACTCATGCGCAGCTGCGCCGGCGTCACGGCCGAGCCGGCGACGATGAGCGAGCGTCCCGGCTCGACCTTCGCCGAGTTCGGGCTCGATTCGCTCGGCCTGCTCGGTGTCGTGTCCGAACTGGAGCGTCGCTACAAGACGCCGCTCGGTACGGACCTCGACCAGGCCAAGACCCCGCTGGACTTCATCGACATCGCGAACAGCCAACTCACGTCAGGAGCTTGACATGACCGGACACACCGACAACGACATCGTCATCTCGGCGCCGCTCGACCTCGTCTGGGACATCACCAACGATGTCGAGCACTGGACCGACCTGTTCAGCGAGTACGCCTCGGTCGAGGTGCTGGCGCGCGAGGGCGAAAAGGTCACCTTCCGCCTGACGATGCATCCCGACCAGGACGGCAAGGTCTGGAGTTGGGTCTCCGAACGCGAGGGCGACCGTGAAGCGCGCACGGTGTGGGCGCAGCGCGTGGAGACCGGGCCGTTCGCGTACATGCACATCCGCTGGGAGTACCACGAGGAGCCCGACGGCGTCCGGATGCGCTGGGTGCAGGACTTCGCGATGAAGCCGACCGCGCCCGTGGACGACGAGTGGATGACGGACAACATCAACCGCAACTCGCGGACCCAGATGCAACTCATCCGCGACAAGGTCCAGCAGCGGGCCAAGGATCTGGGCCTGGAGCCCGCGTCGGCATGACGACGGGCGAACAACCGGTCGGATTGTGATCCTTGCGCGCCGTGACGCCACGCGTCACGGCGCCGCCGACCACCGAGGCCGCGGCTCGACGCGACCACCGCGGCCTCGGTGTGGACCCGGCCGTCGTGTCGGCCCGCGGCCCGGTGCCGATCTCCGACTTCGGCGCCGACCCTCGACTTCGTCGCAACCCAACACTCACCTGGACGTGATCCGTGTATCGCACCCTGATCGTGGCTCGGATGAAGCCCGAGTCGGCCCCCCACATCGCGGACATCTTCGCGACCTCGGACCAAGGCGAACTCCCGGGACTGGTCGGCGTCACCGGCCGCAGCCTGTTCCGGTTCGGCGACGTCTACCTGCACCTGATCGAGGCCGAGCGGCCGCCGGGCCCCGCGGTGGCCGAGGTGACCGGGCATCCGGAGTTCCGCGAGATCAGCAAGCGACTCCAGCCCCACATCGACGCCTACGACCCGCTCACCTGGCGCGGACCGCAGGACGCGATGGCCCACGAGTTCTACCGCTGGGAGCGTGGCGCCACCGGATAGCCCACGCCGTGCAGGGCCCGACACCGCCGAAGGAACCAGGCATGTTCGAGATCGAGAGCAGACCCACCACCCTCAAACGGCCCGACTGGGTCAGATGCGGGCAATGCACCGAACTCGTGTACGGCAAACGCTTCGCGCGCACCCTGCACGTGTGTCCGGGGTGCGGCGACCACGCCCGGCTGACCGCGCGGCACCGACTGGAGCAACTCCTCGATCCCGGCTCGGAATCGGTCCTCGAAGCGGCCCGGACCCTGCACGACCCGTTGCGCTTCGCCGACTCGCGTCCCTATCCCGAACGCCTGGACGAGGCCCGCGCCGCCACCGGCATGGACGAGGCCGTGCTGTGTGTCCGCGGCACCGTCCTCGGCCGGCCCGTCGTCGTCGCCGCGATGGATTTCCGCTTCCTCGGCGGCAGCCTCGGCTGCGCGGTCGGCGCGCTGATCACCGAGGCCGCCCGAGAGAGCCTGCACGAACGCGTCCCCCTGCTGCTCGTCACCGCCTCCGGCGGAGCGCGCATGCAGGAGGGCGCTTTGTCGCTGATGCAGATGGCCAAGACCGCCCAGGCCCTCGCCGAACTCGACGAGGCGGGCATCCTGGTGCTGTCCCTGATCACCGACCCGACGTACGGCGGCGTCGCCGCGTCGTTCGCCACCCTCGCCGACGTGATCCTGATCGAACCCGGCGCCCGGATGGGCTTCGCCGGCCCGCGGGTCATCGAACAGACCATCGGCGAAAGCCTGCCTGCCGGGTTCCAGACCGCCGAATTCCTGCTCGAACACGGGATGGTGGACGCGATCGTCCCGCGCGCGTCGCTGCGGACCACGATCGGGCACTTCCTGCGGC
>NZ_WWJX01000346.1 GCF_009865215.1 Streptomyces sp. SID3343
GGCGTCGATGCCGTGCAGCGCCATGAGGAGTCCTTTGGCCTGGTCGATGACGGCGCGGGTGGTGAGGGCGTGGTGTATGTGGTCGGCGCGCTGGTTGGCTTGGCGGGCGTGCGCGGCGTCGGTTGCCGTGCGGGTGAGGGCGGCGGCGGTGGCGCGGAGGAGGGCGCGTTCGAGGGGGGTGAATCCGGTGGGTGAGGTGCCGTAGAGGGTGACGGTGGCCGATCGGTGTTCGCCGAGGGTCACGGGCACGGCCAGGCACGAGTGGACGCCTTCGAGGTGGGCCGGCCGGGCGAGAGTGGGCCATCGGTGGTGCAGGGTGGTGCGGTCGGCGTGGAGGGTGGCGCCCTGGGTCAGGGCGTCGACGCTCGGGCCGCGGGCGGTGGCGCATTGGTGGTGGTCGAGCGCGGCCGCGGTGCGGGTACTGGCGGCCAGGGGCCGAGGTGTGCCGTCGTGGTTCGAGATCACTCCCACGCCCCGGGCGTCGGGGGCGCTTTCGGCGACGGCGACGGCCAGCAGCAGGGGGTCGTGGGCCGGTCCGGGGACGGGTCTCTCCAGGATCGTGGCGAGGTAGTCCAGGACCGCCACCACCCGTGGTTCCGCCGCCTGCGCTGCCGACGACTGGTACGTGTGCACCGTGATCCCCTCCAGGGGTTGCGACGCACGATCACCTCGCGCGCCTTGCACGTCTGCCCGTACCGGCCGGTAGGTACCCCTGTTGCGTTCTCGACCCGAGACCGCCGGCGACGGACATCGCCGAAGAAAAGCCGTCGGGATCCGTGTCGGCGCGAGTAAAACGCGTCGAGTCGTGGCAGTAATGGGCTTGCGGGTCAAGCAGCGGCCCTCCGAACGACGCCGACGCATCGTCGGCCTCCCTTGGAGACTGCCTTGCCCGACCCGATTCGTTCCGCCCCTCCCGGCCCCCCGCGCCGCGCAGACGTGACGACCCCGTGCGCGTGGCCGTCGCCGTCGCACCCGACGTCCCCCGGTCCGCCCCCGGCCGGCGTGGTGGACGCGCACGAGGCCGTGGTGGACCGGTCCTGCGCGACGGTGCGCCTCTCGGGCCCGCGGCCCGTCCGGGTCACCCCCGCGACGACGCGGCGAACGTCACCGACTTCCGCTTTCCACTGGGAGATGCCCATGTCCACCAGCACCGCTGCTCCCCCCGGTGGCGAAGGTTCCGCGGGCCGACGCGTTGTGGGCGCGGGCGGGACGGCGTACGGGGACACCGAGCGCCTCCTGAGCGACCTGGCCCTTCTGGAACGCGGTACCCGGGAGCACACCCGGTTGCGAGAGGAGATCGTCGAACGCAACCTCAACCTCGTCGGGTTCGTCTGTCGTCCCTATCGCCGGCGCCCGGACCTGGGCGAGGACATCCGCCAGGTCGCCGCGATGGGACTGGTCAAGGCCGTCGACGGCTACCGGCCCGGCCAGGGCAACGGGTTCATGGCCTACGCCCTGCCGACCATGCGCGGCGAGGTCAAGCGCTTCTTCCGGGACTGCGTGTGGGAGATGCACGTCGCCCGCGCCGACCAGGAACTGTTCCTGGCCACCGTGCGCACCCGAGACGCGATGACCCACGCGCTGGGCCGCGAGCCGACGGACGACGAGCTCGGCGAGGAGATGGGCCTCTCGGCCGAGCGCGTCCGCGCCGCCCTGGCCGTTTCCCGGGCCCGGCGGGTCGGGTCGCTGGACCGGCCCGTCGACGGCGAGGAAGGTGGCGGCAGCCGCTACGACATGCAGGGCGCGGAGGACCCGGGGCTCGACCTCGTCGAGCACATGGTCGCCCTGCGGCGGGTGATCCCCGACCTGGACGATCGGGACCGGCGCATTCTCAAGATGCGGTTCTGGGACGACCTCACCCAGGCCCAGATCGGGGAGACCCTGGGCCTGTCCCAGATGCACGTCTCGCGCCTGCTCACGCGCGCGTTCGCGTGCCTTCGGCAAGGGATACACACTGCCTGACCCCCGGCCGACCAGAGGCCGACAACCGACATTCGGCGGAGCCGTTGCCCGTCGCATTCGGCGATTACGCGCGCCGGGCACGACAGGGTTTCCCGCTGCGGCCGAAATCCGTTCCCCACATGTCGAGCGGCCGCGAAACACCGGGTAAGGGGCCCGATCGGCGAGCGGCGAGTCATTGTTTTCGTCGCGTGCCGTGCGGCTCGCTCGAATGCCTGCATTCGCATTTCACGGGTCCGGCGGGTGATGGTGTCCGGAGCCGAGGACCGGGCTTTCCCTCCCGTGTGTCCGAGCGCGCCGAAGCGCCGCAACACGCCCTGCTTCAAAGGCTTTTCGTGCACTCCACGGCTATCACGAAAGCGCCCCGAAGGAGAGACCGGGCACACGGCGGCGTGTCGTGGAGATGGCTGCCCTCCTGACACGCCGGGCCATTGTCGCGACATGCCATCGTGGCCTGCGGAAAGTCTTTTCCTTGGCTTTCGGTCGTTGATACCGGCCGGGAAACTGTTTATCGTCCCCAGCAAGTGCACATCGCATCTCCCGGTCCTTTTCGCCTCGGCGAAAAGGCTTGTGACCGAGAAAGGTCACGAGGCGGCGGCATCGGATCGACGGTCGATCGACACGACGGTTCGCTACGAGGCCCGACGGCGGTCCCTCCGGGATCGGCCGCGTTCGCCCGGGGGGAAGTCCGAAGGGTTCGCATGAACATCCGCAACACGTTCGCTCAGGCCGTCGAGTTCACCGACGGCACGTGGTATCGCTTGCGTGACGTGACCGTCGTCGGGGTGATGGCGGCCTCGCTCGTCGGCTTCGCCGGCGTCACGTCCGCGTCGGCCGCGAGCGACGCCACGTGGGACCGGGTCGCCCGGTGCGAGAGCAGCGGCAACTGGTCGGCCCACACCGGCAACGGCTATCGAGGCGGCCTCCAATTCAAGCAGAGCACGTGGCGGGCGCACGGGGGCAAAGGCAGCCCCGACAAAGCGTCCCGGGCCGAGCAGATCCGCGTGGCGGAGGCCGTACTGAAGTCGCAGGGCCCCGGAGCGTGGCCCGTGTGCTCGAAGAAGGCCGGCCTGGCGCGGGGGGACGATGCCCCCCGTACCCGCCCGGGTACGAAGGGGAGCAAGTCCTCACCACGGCAGCAGGGTCCGGGGTCCCGATCGGGCGGGGCCAAGGCGACGAGATCGGGGGACTCCAAGGCGACGCGGAGGGCTGCGACCGGATCCGCGACCAAGCCCGTGTCCGCACCCGAGCCCGCCGCGACGGACGGCGCCGACTACACGGTCCAACCCGGCGACACCCTCAGCGGCATCGCCGCCCACCACGACCTGCCCGGTGGATACGAGGCCCTGTACGCCAGGAACCTGACGGTCGTCGGTCCCGACCCCGACCTGATCTATCCGGGGCAACGGCTGCGCCTGCGCTGACGCGCGGCGTCGGCGGCTCGGCTCGCGGCGGTCGTGGGTCTGCGCGCACGCGCGCGGCGCGGCAAAGCGCGTCGGGCACG
>NZ_WWJX01000347.1 GCF_009865215.1 Streptomyces sp. SID3343
GGTGCCCAGGCTGAGCAGGATCGCCGGATCGGCCCCGCGCAGGGCGCCCCAACGCACCTCGGCGAGCGCGGCGGCCTTGGCGTCCGTACCGACGGCCACGTGCGCGCGATCGAGGCCGAACGCGTCGCGCAGCGTCGCCGCCAGGGTCAGGTTCTGCCAGCCGGGCACGTTGGGCGCGAGCAGTATCCGGTCCGGCAGCACGATTCCGGGACTCGCGGCGCCCACCGCGGCGCAGTGTCCGCCGGTCTCGGCGGCGGTGCGCTCGACGAGTGCGCGGGCCGCGTCCAGGGCGCGGCGCAGCGCCTGTTCGGCACCCGCGGGCGCGTCGGTGCGCAGGCGGGTGTCGGCCAGCACGATTCCGTCGGGACGGGCGGTGGCGATGGCGATTTTGGTGCCGCCGAAGTCGATGCCGCAGACGAACCCGTCCCCCGCGCCGGAGCGGGCCTCGGCCGACTCCGGCGCGGGGACGTGGGTACGGCCTCGGTGGGCCGTCGTCACGCGGGCTCCGAGACGGAGGGATCGGCCGCCGCGGGGCCCGTGCCGGGCGTGTCCGACCCGGACTTGTCGCGTCCGGGCCCGCCGAGACGAGCCTCGGTACAAGCCTCCGTATAAGCCTCGGTGATCTCCCGTTCCCCGAACGGCCAGGTGCGCTCGAATCTCGCCCACACCACGAACGCCACGCAGCCCAGTCCCACCCACGCGAGCGCCCATTCGATCGGGTGCCGGCCGGGCGAATTCTTGTCGGCGTAGCAGAAGACGGCGACCCAGCCCACAAGCGAGACGATCGCCGGTACGGGGTAGAGCCACATGCGGTACGGGCGGTTCAGCCCGGGTTGCCGGCGGCGCAGCACGATCAGGGCGGCGACCTGCGAGACGGCCTGCACGATCACCATCACGGCGGTCAACAGCACGATGATCGTGTTGAAGTCGGTGTGGTTGCCGATCAGGAAGCCGGCTGCGGTGACCACGCCCATCGTGAGCAGGCCCACGGTGGGGAAGCGGTGACGCGGGTGCAGGCGGGCGAACTGCCGGAAGAACACCTTGTCGCGGGCCGCGTCGTAGGGCACGCGCGAACCGCCGAGGAGGCCGGCGAACACCGACGCGAACGCGGTGATCAGGATGAGCACGGTCACCGTCTGCGCGGCGCCCTTGCCCCACGCCTTCTCCAGCACCAGCGAGCCGATCGAGGACGAGCCCGAGATGGTGTCGGTGTCGACGACGCCCAGGACGCCGATCTGCATGACCAGGTAGATCGCGCCGATGCCCAGGATCGAGTAGACGATCGAGCGCGGCAGCACCCTCCCGGGGTCCTTGATCTCGGCGCCGACGTAGGCCGTGGTGTTGTAGCCGAGATAGTCGTAGATGCCGATGTTGAGCCCGCCGACGAACGCGAGCCAAAAACCCGTGGTGCCCACGTCGAACGCGCCGTCGGGGTAGTCGAAAGCCATGCCGGGGCGGAAGTGCGTGTAGGACGCGAGGATCACCGCGCCGACGCTGATCAGCATGACGACCCACATGATCGTGCTCAGCAGCCCGATCGACTCGATCTTGCGCCACAACAGGAGCACGACCGCGATCACCACGCCCACGCCGACGAAGTCGCCCTGGGTTTGGCTCATCGAGGGCCACAGGTATTGCAGGTACTGGACCATGCCGAGCACGCCGGTGGACATGATCAGGGGGATGAACAGGATCGCGGTCCACACGAACAGGAACGGCATCAGCCGTCCGGTGCGGTACTGGAACGCCTCGCGCAGGTAGATGTACGTGCCGCCGGCGCCGGGCATCGCGGCGCCGAGTTCGGCCCAGATCAGGCCGTCGGCGAGGGCGAGCAGGGCGCCCGCGAGGAAGCCGAGGACGGCCTGCGGGCCGCCGAACGTGCCGACCATCAGGGGGATCGTGACGAACGGCCCGATGCCGCACATCTGACTCATGTTGATCGCGGTCGCCTGGAACAGGCCGATACGGCGGACGAATCCGCCGTCCGGCGCGGCCGCGCGTGGTTCGGCGCTCACCGTGAACCTCCTGGACGGGGACGCCCCCGGGCAACCCCGGGGCGCAGTGCGAGGACGGAACGTGCGTGGTGCGACGTGCGTGGTGCGACGTGCGTCGTACGCGGTGCTCCGGGCACATGGTGGCCGCCGGTTTGTAAAGTAAAATTCCTTTACTAAAATCACGTCAAGAGGCGGCGCCCGATCCGGCCCACGTCTTTGCCCGATCGTGACGGATCCCGGTACCCGCGCGGGTGTTCGCCGCCGCGCCGTACAGTGGCGCGATGACCGCAGGTGGGACCACGCACGGCAACAGCGGCGTATTGCGCAGTATCAACGAACGGGTTCTCTTGGACCGGGTCCGCGCAGCCGCGCCGATCTCGCGCGCGCAACTCGCCCGCGACACCGGACTGTCCAAGCCGACCGTCTCCACCGCCCTGGAGTCGCTGGAGCGCGCCGGCCTGGTCCGCGCCGTCGGCCTGGAGATCGGCGCGCGGGGCCGCGCCGCGCTGTTGTACGAACCCGACCCCACGGCAGGCTACGTCGTGGGCATCGACATCGGCCGGGCCTGGATCCGGGTCGCCGTGGCCGACCTGGACGGCAACCTGCTCGCCCGCCAGGACCGCCGCAATCGCGCCCGCGGTTCGGCCGGCATGCTCACCACCGCCACCAACCTCGCGCACACCGTGGTCGCCGACGCGGGCCTGGTCCAGGGCGACGTCGCGCACACGGTGATCGGCTGCCCCGGCGTCTACGACCGCACGGCCGACCGGATTCGCTACGCGGTCAACCTCCCCGGGTGGGGCCGGCCGGGACTGCGCGGGCGGATGGAGGTCGCGCTCGGCACCACCGTCGACATCGTCAACGACGCCAACCTCGCGGCGCTGGGGGAGTACCACTCCGGCGCGGGAGTGGACTGCCCGCTGTTCGTGTACATCACCGTGGGCACCGGCCTGGGCATGGGCATCGTCGCGGAGGGGCGGCTGTTCCCGGGCGCGGCCGGTGCGGCGGGGGAGATCGGCTTCCTGCCGTTGTCGCCGCGGCCCTTGGAGGTGGGCGACAGCGCCGCCGCGACCGCCGCGTCACGCCGGGGCATGCTGGAGGACGCGGTCTCGGCGGACGCCGTCGTACGCGGGGCGCGCGCGCTC
>NZ_WWJX01000348.1 GCF_009865215.1 Streptomyces sp. SID3343
ACGATCGACGATCGACGATCGACGATCGACGATCGACGATCGGCACTCGGCACTCTGTCGCGATGACGACACCGGTGACTGCGGCGACGCCCCCTCACGGTTCTCGTCCCGGGCACGGTCGTCGTCGCCACTTGCGTGCGTCTCCCTCGACCCCGCCGCCCGATTCCCCGCGTGTCACGGACGTGTCCGAGAGTTGCGACCATCGGCGACCCGAACCCGGCCCGGCGCCCGGCACGCGAGGCGCCTGGCCAGGTTCGAGAGCGGATCCGCTCCCGTTACGCGCCCGGAATGAGCGCGTGTGACGGGCCGTCGAGTGTCGTGCGCCCGGCGCTTTGAACGCTCGCGCAAGTTTCACGGACGAGCGAGCATGCGCGACGCGCGAGCGCCCGGCGAGGATGAGCCGGGCAAGGAAGTCACCGGCATCGGGTGCGATCGCCCCCCGACGGCCGGCGGGGGAGGCGAGTCGGCGAAACACTGCGTTCACCACCCGCTGACCCTCGTGCCGAATCAACAAGAGTCGAGCGACCGAAAGGCTCGGCTCGGCCCACAAGACAAGGAGAAGTCCCATGCGACGTCCCATCGCCGCTCTTGGTGTACTCGCTGCCGTCGGTGCTTTGTGCCTGACGCTACCCGGCGCGGCATCGGCGGCACCCGGAGAGCTGATCGTCAACGGCCAGGTCATCACCGACCCCTCCGGTTGCTACCCGTTCGGGAACCCACCCCTGACGGTCCAGAACAACACTTCCGCGGTCGCGTACGTGTTCTCCAGTAGCAACTGCACCGGTCGTGCCGAGGTCGTCCAAGCAGGCGACTCCATCGTCTCCACCAACGGCCACAGCGTTCGGATCTCCTGACCGCAGTAGCAACGCGATGACCCGAAGCCCGCCGCCCCAGGCAGGACCCGGCGAGACGGACAAGCCACCGGGGCGCAGACGCAGTCAGGCCGTCGCCCGCGCTTCCCCTACCGGCGCATAAATGACTGATACTCGGCGTTGCCCGAGCGGCCGCTCCGCGGAACGGCCGCCACGACGTTCTCAGACAAGTGCCTCACCGTCGTGAAGAGCAACCCGGGCGACAACATCCCGATCCGGACCCGGTCGTGCGTCGGCCGCTACTCCCAGCGGTTCGTGTTCGATCCGCCCGGTGGGCGTCCCACCGCCTCGGTGGTGTTCGAGCGAGCGAGCGGGCGGGCGGGGCCGCGTGGCCACCGCCCGCCCGTGACTCCCGTCAGGATGCCTCGCACCGAAGGGCGTCACCGCCGTCGGCGCCCACGTCGCATCGATCGAAGCCCTCTCCGCCGTCGAGGGCGTCGAAGCCGGCCCCGCCCCGCAGGGTGTCGTCACCTTCGTAGCCGATCAAGGAGTCGTTCCCGCCGGCACCGTCGATGACGTCCTTCCCGTTGCCACCCAGCAGGCGGTTGTCGCCATTCGAACCGATGAGTGTGGCGTCGCTGTCGACTCCGCCCGCCACGTCTTCGATGTCGGAGTGGACGTTGTTCCTCGGGTCTCCCACCAAACCGTCGTTGGCCACGTCATCGAGGGACACGGTCAGCGGGCCGGTACTCGAGCGAAGATCCAGCGAGTCCCGGCCGGGACCACCGAAGACCTCGTTCGCGGCAGTGGACGGCGCGTTGCCGCCCGATACGCCGAGCCCCTCCTGGAGGATGGTGATCACGTCGTCGCCCTCGTCGCCTCCGGCTCCGCATCCGTACACGTACAGCTGATCCTGCGACGAGCCGCCGTGCGCTCGACAGGGCAGCGTGGTCGCGTTTCCGACCTCGACGACGTCACCCCAGTCGCCGCCATCGACCACGATGGAGGTGAAACCGGTGCATTCACTCGCCCACGCGCCCGACTGGACACAACCGGCGCCGGCGATCAGCGCGCCATCCATCTCCCACACGCGCGCTTTGGCGCCCCGCACCTCGACCTGGATCCAATTGTTCACTTCCGGAGCCGCCGTCACATAGAGCACGCCGTCCTCGACACGGGTCTTCGTGGACCAGTCCTTCATCGTCGAGGGTGCTGCCGAGGCGGCGGCACCGCCCATTGCGCCCGTCAGCACGAGCGGCACGATCGCGAGCCAGACCGGCCGGCTTCTCCGGAACATGTGTGTGGCCTTTCTGCGTGGTGGCGACGTGCACCGTCGACGGGCACACCACCGCGCCGGAAGTGGACACGGGGCGAGTGCGGGTCGAACTTCGGTGGTCCGCCAGGGTGGCGGGGCGTCGGGAGGCGAGGTTCGTGCGAACCGCTGGTGCGCAGGTGAGGACGCGGGCGGGAACGGTGTACCTGTTCGCGCGTTCCATCGTCGTCGGGCAGCCGTGCATCGCGCATGCTCACCCGTCCGAAAGATCTGCGCGAGCGTCCGAATCATCGGAGGCGGTGCGGGGACGAGATTGTGAATGTGTGGTTGCGGTGTCAACGGGTTGGTGACAGTGCTTCCGGTCTCGGTTTTCCCTTGTCGAGCCGGGCTTCGTCCGGCTGATCGCGGGTTTCTTGGCGGTCACGGGTGACCGAACCGCCGTCGTGGCCTGTGTCAGGTCGTCGACGTGCACTTCGTCCCGTGTGGCCGGCGGATCGTCCGCGTGGACGACCACCCCCGCTCCGCGGCCGGACCTGCACGTGACGCGCGCCCTGGACCGCCGTGTGATGCGCGTGCACGCGACCACCCTCGAGCAGCTCGCTGAGCAACTCGCCGAGGCCCCGCGCACCGCTCGATCTGGACCATCATCGTGTGACCGGCCCCTCGGCCCGCGCGGACGAGGGGTAACCCGGGGCGTGTCCCCGAGGGTGCATCGGTGCCACAGCCCGCACAGCCCACCGACAGATGAATGCGTGGTCCCCGTGAAGAGCACATCACCCACGGTGACACCTGACGCCAACCCCGCCCGGCACGCGGGGACTTCGCCCGAAGGATGTGTACGCGGCCGCTCGAAAGATGTTGTCGGTCGTGAACCTGTCACGGGTCTCGGCCGCGAGAAGTGTCAGCGGATCAGCGTTTGACGCGTCCGCGGATGGCGAGGGCGGCGAGGCCCAGGAGAACGGGTTCGAGGAAGCGGCTCGTCATCTCGACGTAGGCGCCGGCCGTGGTGAGGTTCTGTCCCGAGGAGCGGAAGACGACCGAATTCAGGACGACGCGTACGGCTTTCTCGGCGCGTTTGCCGGTGAATCGTTCGTGGAGCGGTCCGGTGAGTTTCGGGTCGGGGTTGTCGACGGTCATGACGATGCGTTGCCCGGGTGGGGCTTGGATGCCGCTGCTTCGGGGTTTGGGGTCGCTGGTGGGCAGGCCCCAGAGCATCATCGCCAGCACGGTCGTGGTCATGCCGAGGAGAAGCCAGGCGAGGGCGCGGGTGGCGCGCAGGCCGTAGCCGGAGAGCACCCAGTAGCCGGTGATCAGGGAGCGTTCGCCGATGGGACGTTTGCGGTCGTGGCGGCGCATTTCCATTTCGCCGTAGTAGAAGTCGGCCGCGTCGGGTTCGTTCTTCGCGTCCTCGGACGCCTTGCGCAGCGCCCGATAGGCCGGGCCGACGTCCTCGGGGCCCGGGGCAAGCGCGGCGTTCGGGTGGCCGGGGCCGGGTGCCCAGCCGCGTGGTGGCGGTGGTTCGCCGGGGGTGAGGGCCCGCCAGTGGTGCTCTTCGGCGATCGTGCGGCGACGGGCGAGTCGGGCGGGGACACCCTTGCGCAACCGCCAGCCGGTGGGAGGCACGGCGAAGCGCGTGTCGCCCTCCAGGCGGAGTTGGTCGAGGTGGAAGGCACCGCTGAACACGCACTCGGACAGGTCGGTGTCGGTCAGGACCAAGTGCGCGGCGTCGACGCCGCGTAGCGACCGGACATGGATGCCAGGACTACCCGTCAACCCGTTCTCGTCCACGACACCTGTGGCGACGTGGAAGACGGTGGGGTGGGCGGTGACGGCGAGGGGGTGGGCGACGACGGCCTCGGTCAGATCGAGGGCGGCGTGGCGCAGGCGCAGGATCGCCGTCGCGTCCCACCGGGTGCGCGCACACCACACACGCGCGGCGGCGACCTCGATCACCACCGGCACGCCGAACACCGCCCCGGACAGGTCAAGGACCCCCGCACACGCGAGAGGACCCAACTTCGGCACGGAGTGGAACGTCGCGCCGGTGAACCGGGCGTCGCCCGAGAACGTGGCGCCGCCTAACCTGGCATCGCCCGAGAACGTGGCTCCAGCGAACCAGGCGTCGCCCGAGAACGTGGCCCCACCGAACCAGGCATCGCCCGAGAACGTCGCATGGGTGAACCCGGCGTTGGCGGAGAAGGTCGCCCTGCCGAACCGGGCGTCGGCGGAGAAGGTCGCGCCGTCGAAGCGGGCGTCGGCGGCGAACGTGGCGCCGTCGAACCAGGC
>NZ_WWJX01000349.1 GCF_009865215.1 Streptomyces sp. SID3343
GTCCAAGCGGGCGGCGAGGCGGTCGACCGCGGCCACCGCGGCGGCCCGGTTCGCGCCGCGAAAGCAGAACAGCTCGGCCGGCCACGCGGCGTCGGCGCGGCCCAGGTCTCGGTCCGCCGCGCGATCCGAACCGGTGAGCACCGCGTGGAAGTTGGTTCCGCCGAACCCGAACGCGCTCACCCCGGCCACGCGTTGCCCGGCGGTTCCCGCCCAGGGACGGGCGCGATCGTCGAACACGAACGGGCTCGTGTCCGGGTTCCAGCCCGGACCGGGCCGGCGCAGGTGCAGGGTGGGCGGCCGGACCCCGAAGTGCACCGCGAGCGCGGCCTTGGCCAGGCCGGCCAGACCGGCGGCGCACTTGGTGTGGCCGATCTGGGACTTCACCGAGCCCACCGCGCACGTGCCCGGTGTCGCGCCCTGCTCGGTGAACACCGCGGTGAGGGTGTCGAGTTCGGCCCGGTCGCCGACCACGGTTCCGGTGCCGTGCGCTTCGACCAGGCCCACGTCGGCGGGCGAGACACCGGCCGCGTGATACGCGCGTTCCAGAGCCCGGCGCTGGCCCTCGGGACGCGGGGCGGTCAGGCCGAGCGAGCGGCCGTCGCTGGACCCGCCGACGCCCTTGACCACGGCGTAGACCCGATCCCCGTCGCGCTCCGCGTCCGCGAGCCGCTTGAGCACGACGCACACCGCGCCCTCGCCCAACGCGATCCCGTCGGCGTCCGCGTCGAAGGTCGCGCACCGCCCGGACGGCGAGAGCGCCCGGACCGACGAGAACATCAGGAAGTCGTTGACCCCGTTGTGGGTGTCCACCCCGCCGCACAGGACCAGATCGCTGGACCCCGTATTGAGCTCCTTGCAGGCCAGGTCGAGAGCCGCGAGCGAGGCCGCGCACGCGGCGTCCACGGTGTAGTTCACCCCGCCCAGGTCGAGCCGATTCGCGATCCGGCCCGCGATCACGTTGGCCAGCACGCCGGGAAAGGAGTCCTCGGTGGGCACCGGCAGTTGTTCGTCCAGGTCGGCCGGCAGCGGCCCGAACCACCCCGGGTACAGCGACCGGAAGCCGTACGCGCCGGCCAGGTCGGTACCCGCCTCGGCGCCGAAGATCACCGACGTCCGGTCCCGGGCGAACGTCCGCCCCTTGCCGTAACCGGCGTCCGCCAGCGCACCGGACGCGACGTGCAGCGCCAGGAGTTGGGCCGGTTCGATCGACGCGAGCGACGCGGGAGCGATCCCGTACGCGGTCGCGTCGAACGGGATCGCCGGCACGAAACCGCCCCACTTGGACGGGGTCTTCCCGGCCGGTACCGAGCCCGGCTGCGCACCCTTGACCGACCCGCGCGCGACCGCGTTCGGGTCCGTACTCGGCGCGAAGTAGTGCTGCGTGTCCCAGCGTTCGGGCGACACCTCGGTCACCGCGTCGGTGCCGGCCAGGATGTTGCGCCAGTAGGTCGCCAGGTCGGGGGCTCCGGGCAACACGCACGCCATCCCCACGATCGCCACGTCCTGCGGACGCATCGCGGCCGGTTCCCGGGTCGCGCCCAGCTCGCGGGCGCGCCGGGCCAGCCACGCGGTCGAGCCGGCGGTGACCTCGGTGTGCAGCGCGGCGATCGTGGTCGGCGCGGAGCGCATCACCGCGGCTTGGCCCAGCATGTACATGCCCTCGCGATGCTGCGCGTCGGTGTCCACCGCCACCAGGTCGGCCGCCTCACGGCGCAGGCCCTTGCTCGCGATCCGCAGCCGGCCGAGGTTGAGCTGCTCCAACTCGGCCCACATCGACCGGGACGGCACGCCGCGCGCCTCCAGATCGCGGCGGGTGTGCTCGAACGCGGCCACGAACGGGGTGCCCGCGCAGCGGGTCGCATGGCCCGGCGCGGTCTGCAGGAGCGTGGTCGACTCGCACTGCACCGCCGCGCGCTGGAAGCCGGCCAGGATCGCCCCGCCGTCCACCGCCTCGTGGGTGAACAGATAGGCGGTGCCCATCAACACCCCCACCGTGGCTCCGAGTTCGACCAGCGGCGCGGCCGCGGCCGACACCATGGCGGCGGAACGCGCGTCGTGTACGCCGCCCGCGAAGAGCACGTCGAACTCGGCGCCCGCGCCGGAGCGTTCGGCGAAGGTCAGCAACTCGTCGATCTGCGCCTCCCACAGCGGGAAGCTCGCGCGCGGCCCGACGTGGCCGCCGCACTCCATGCCCTCGAAGACGAACCGCCGCGCACCCTCCCGCAGGAACTGCGCCAGCAGGCCCGGGGAGGGCACGTGCAGGTAGGTGCGGATGCCCACCGCCTCCAACGGCGCCGCCTGGCCGGGCCGACCGCCCGCGATCAGCGCGTACGGCGGCCGGGCGGCGAGCACGGCCGCGAGCTGCTCGTCCCGCAGCTCCGGCGGCGCGAAGCCGAGCAGGCCCGCGCCCCACGGCCGGTCGCCGAGCAGTCCGGCGGTGTCGTCGAGCAGGTCACGAACCTCTTGACCACGCATCAGGGACAGGGCCAGGAAGGGCAGTCCGCCCTCGACGGCCACCGAGTGGGCGAACGCGGCACGGTCGCTCACCCGGGTCATCGGCCCCTGGACCGGGCGCGGCGCGGAGCCCTGCCGGGCTGCGGCGGCGAGGTGTCCCACGATCGCCTCGCGCACGGCGTGCACCACCCGGCCGACCGTGCCGTAGCGATCGGCGAATCGGCCGGCGAGCGCGCCGTCCTGCCCGACCGGCAGCAACTGCCGGTGCAGGCCGCCCGTGCCGAGCGCGGCCGCGAGGTCGTCGCCGGCCGCCGCGACCAGGCGCGCGACCGGTACGTCCGGCCGTTGGTAGACCCGATGGCCCGCGACCACGACAGTCTCGCT
>NZ_WWJX01000350.1 GCF_009865215.1 Streptomyces sp. SID3343
GCTCGTCGGCTCCGAACCCGCGGCGCTCGTCGGCTCCGAACCCGCGGCGCTCGTCGGCTCCGAGCGCGCGACGCCCGTCGGCTCCGAGCAGGCAACGCCCGTCGGCGCGTTCGTCCCCCCTTAGCCTGGAAAGCTTGAGGAACCCACCATGAGCACGATCACCACGCACAGCAGCGACCCACCCGCAGGGCACGGCACCGCGAGTGGGGTCGAGCAGCACGGCTACGACTTCATCCCCGAGTCCGAGCGCTACATGACGCCACGTCAGCTCGGGCTGTTCTGGGCGGGCATCAACTCCTACCAGTTCTTCTTCGTGCTCGGCTCGCTCGCGATCGGCATGGGTCTGTCCCTGGTCCAGGCCATGGTCGCGGTGCTCGCGGGCAACGCGCTGTTCGCGCTGGTCGGCTTCAGCTCGGTGGCCGGGCCGCGCGCGGGGCTGCCGGCGCTGACCCTGAGCCGGGCCGCGTTCGGCGTGCTCGGCAACCGGGTCAACGCGCTGTTCACGTGGGCCATGTCGCTGGGCTTCAAGACCGTCAACGGGCTGCTCGGCGTGTTCGCGGTGCTGGCCTTGTTCGAGCGACTCGGCTGGGAACACCCCGGCGCGCTCGGCAAGATCCTGGCCACCGCGATCGTGCTCGGTACCGCGATCGTGATCGCGGTGACCGGCCACCGGATGCTGATCAAGGTCCAGCCGTACTTCGCCGCTGCGGTCGCGGTGATCTTCCTGCTGCTGCTCGCCCTCACGATCGGCGACGTGAACTGGTCCTGGCGGCCCGAGCACGGCGGCGTCGGTGGCTGGGACGCGGTCCCGGTGATCCTGACGGCGGCCGCGCTGATCGCGTCGGGATCACTGTCGTATCTGGTCGTCTCGCCCGACTACGCCCGCTACCTCCCGTCGGCCACGCCGGTGCGCAGGGTGTTTCGCAACGTCGTCGCGGGCGGCGCGGGGATGTCCGTCTACCTCGGCCTGGTCGGCGTACTGATCGCCACGCAGACCGACCTGGCCGACCCCGTCGGCGGCGTCGAGCCGCTCGTGCCGGTGTGGGTGTACGTGCTTTACATCATCGCGTGCTTCACCGGTTCGATCTCCAACAACGCATCGGTGTTCTACTCGTCGGGCCTTGCGGTCCAGGCGATCGGCATCCCCCTCAAGCGCTGGGTGGCCACGGCCCTGGACGCGATCCTGGCGCTCGCGGCGGTGCTGTTCATCCTGTTCGTGTACGACTTCGAGAAGGCGCTCAACGAGTTCCTGTCGCTCGTCAACATCTGGGCCGGTCCGTTCGCGGCGGTGTGGATCGTCGACGGGGTGCTGCGGCGGTGGAAGTACGACCACACCGCGATCCACACGGCGAATCCGTCCAGCCGTTATTGGGGGACGGGCGGAGTGAACGTGCGCGGGCTCGTGGCGATGGTGTGTGGCATGGGAACGGGACTGCTGACGATCAACTCGCCGCTCGTGCACGGGGCCGTGAGTTCGGCATTGGACGGGGCGGACCTCAGTTGGTTCTTGCCGATTGTGGTGTCGGGCGGGGTGTACCTCCTGCTCGCACGGGGGCGGGCGGGCGCGGCCGAGGGGTGATGCCGTGGGTTCGCGGTTGGTGGCTGGGGAGGAGGGTACCCAGCCCGCACCACTGGCGACACCTGCACCGTCTGCACCACCGGCACCATCGGCGCCACCAGCACCACCGGCACCACCCGTGTCGTATGACACCGAGGCTGCGGTTTTACCGCGATGTGGTGATTTGATCGGGCCCGGCGGCCGCGTGCCGCCGGGCCCGTTTTCGGGTTGTCTTCGATCGGGTGGAATGATGATCGACCCGGCGGTTTGATACGCGAAGTGAGGAATCCGGTATGAGTGCGCCCGAGGCTGGTTCGAAGACCGAGCGGGACGCGGCCGGCGCGACGCTCGCGGCCGAGGCGGCCCGGTTCGCGGGGCTCGGCTGGATGCGCGGGACGTCGGGGAACCTGTCGGTGGTGCTCGGGCGTGAGCCGCTGCGGCTCGCGGTGACCGCGTCCGGGCTGGACAAGGGCGAGTTGGCGCACGACGACCTCGTGGTCGTCGACGGCATGGGCACGCCGATCGACGCCGAGGCCAGTACGCCGCCGCGCCGGCCATCCGCCGAGGCCGGACTGCACGCGCGGGTGGTGGCCCTGACCGGCGCGGGCGCGGTCTTCCACGTACACACGGTCTCCGCCGTGTTGGCCGGCAAGCGCTGGCCCGACGGGATCGAACTGCGCGACCTGGAGATGCTCAAGGGCATCGGCCACGCGGCGCACGACGAGACCGTGGTCATCCCGGTGATCGCCAACAGCCAGGACATGACCGAACTCGGCGACCGACTGGAAGCCGCCTTGGTCGAGGGGGTTCCGGCGGTCGTGGTCGCGTCGCACGGTTTGTACGTGTGGGGCAAGGACGCCCGCCAGGCCCGTCACCACGTCGAGATCGTCGAATGGCTGCTGTCGTACCGCATCGCCGAGGGCTGACGGCTCCGTGTCCCGGGCGCGCGCGACGCGTCGCGCGCGCCCGGGACACGTACGGCCGGCTCGGCTCAGAACGTGTCGCGCACGCCCGTCTCGTCGACGATGGCGCTGATCAGGCGGGCCGGTGTGACGTCGAAGGCCGGGTTGAAGGCGCGGGACGCGGTGGGGGCCACGCGGGTGCCGGCCCATTCCAGGACCTCGGACTCCGGGCGCTCCTCGATGGTGATCGTGGCGCCCGTCGGGGTGTGGTCGTCGAACGTGGTGCGCGGGGCCGCGACCACGAACGGGATGCCGGCGTCGGCGCAGGCCAGTGCCACGCCGACCGAGCCGATCTTGTTGGCGGTGTCGCCGTTGAGGGCTATCCGGTCCGCGCCGATGACCGCGACGTCGACCAGGCCGCGCAGAATCGTGCTCGCCGCGGCGCTGTCGGGCTGGACCAGGTGCGGGATGCCCTCCTGGTCCAACTCCCAGGCGGTCAGGCGCGACCCCTGGAGCAGCGGGCGTGTCTCGTCGACGTAGACGACCTCGACCAGGCCGCGGGCGTGCAACTCGCGGATGATGCCCAGCGCGGTGCCCCAACCGGCGGTGGCCAGCGAGCCGGTGTTGCAGTGGGTCAACACGCGCAGCGGACGGCGCTCCACCCGGGACAGGATCCAGTCGGCGCCGTTGCGGCCGATGGCGTGGTTGGCCTCGATGTCCTCACGCACCACCGCGTGCGCCTCGGCCAGGACCGCGTCGAGGCCGGCCGGGATCAGCGGGGCGACCCGGTCCACGCCGCCGGCCAGGTTGACGGCGGTGGGGCGGGCGTCGCGCACGCGGGTGATCTCGGCGTCGAGCCGGCCGGCGTCCCACCCCTGACGCTCGCCCTGCCGCATCGCGACCGCGACGCCGTACGCGCCGGCCGCGCCCAGCGCGGGCGCGCCGCGCACCGCGAGCCGGCGGATGGCGTCGATCAGGGCGTCCACGTCGGTGATGTCGAGGTAGACGACGCGCTGCGGCAGCGCGGTCTGGTCGAGCAGCCGCAGGCCGGTGTCCAGCCACTCCAGGGAGCGCACGGGGGAGGCCGGTGTGGCGGGGGATATCGGGGAGGTCATCGCGTGTCCTTCTGTGCGGGCCGACCGGGGTGTCGGGCCGGTGGGCGGGCGGCGGCCGGCGATGAGGCGGGGCGGGGCGCGTACCGATCGGTGCGGGATCGCGTCCGAGCGAGATCGAAGCGATCCGACCCGAACGGATGCGAGCACCGTGCCGGCATGAGGATCCGTGAGGAATGCTACGTCGCGGTTGGCCGAGACCCGGCGGCGCGCCCGGGATGCGGACAGCAGCGCGGTCGGCGAGCCGGGCTCGTGACCGTGTGGTTCGGCAATCGGTACATCGTTCGCGATCTCGTGGTGATTCGGTCGGCGTCGGTATCCGACAGTCACGGCGTGCTCACATCGTGGACATTTTGTCCATATGTTGGTCATCGACAGGAGAGGGTGTTTTGGGGTGCTAATCTCCCGGAACCTGTCGCGTGTGATCATCGCACCGACGTTGGACGGGTTCGGGAAGGAGTAGCCATGGCCGACATGTCGCGTTTCACCGCGTGTTTCGAAAACCGAGGCTGCTCCATGGCGTGTATCGCTCCGCCCTCCCGGCTCGGTGGCTGTTGTCGTCGCCCGCACTGATCGGAATCGATCGCACCTGATCAGATTCGAGATCCAATCGCGCGTACACCGCCTGCCGCTCCACAGCTGAGGCGCCGTCACGGCGCCGAGAGGCCGGGGCCGAAGCTCCCGACCGTTCAACCCGCCGACACCGCGCCGCCCCGGCGATGTCGCACAGCCTCCCGAGGAAGCTCATGTACCGCATCACCTCCCGCCACCGCCTGGCCATCGCCGCGGTCGTCGTCGGCACCGCGCTGTCCGCGACCGCGTGCAACGCCTCCGACAAGTCCGACTCGAAGTCCGCCGGCGGCGGTACCGACTCGGCCAAGAACGTCGTGCTCGTGACGCCCGAGCCGATCGGCGTCAACGACTTCCTCAAGCTCGCGGCGCAGGGCGCGCAGAACGCGGCGAAGAAGCAGGGTGGCAGCGCGACCGTCCTGGAGAGCAAGGACACCAGCGCGGTACAGCAGAACGTCGAGGCGGCGGTACGGCAGAAGCCCGCCGTCGTGGTCGCGGTCGGCTTCGAGTTCGCCGACGTGCTCGCGCAGCAGGCCGAGGCCAATCCGAAGCAGCAGTTCCTCTTCGTGGACTCGTGCACCACCAAGCCGTACCCGAACATCACCTGCGCGACCTTCCGAGAGCACGAGGGCGTCTTCCTCGCGGGCGCCGAGTCGGGCCTGCTGAGCAAGACCGGCAAGGTCGGCGCGGTCGTCGCCCTCGACAGCCCGCAGATCCGCCGCTTCTCCGACCCGTTCGGCGCCGGCGCCAAGCAGACCAACCCGGCGACCGAGTTCACCCAGGTCTTCGTCGGCGGCCAGAAGCCGTTCAACGACCCGGCCCGGGCCAGCGAGCAGACCGCGTCGCTCAAGGCCAAGAACGTCGACCAGGTGATGGGCGCGGCCTCCGCGGCCGGCAACCTCGGCGTGTTCAGCGCGGCCAAGACGGCCGGCATCCAGGCGTTCGGCGTCGACGTCAACCAGTGCCCCGCGTCCCCCGGCAACGTCGTGGACAACGTGATCAAGCGCACCGACATCGCCGTCGAGCGCGGCGTCGAGCAGATCGCGGGCGGCAGGACCGGCGGCGTGACCTCCTACGGGCTCAAGGAGGGCGGCATCACCCTCACCAGCCTGGAGCCCGGCCTGGAGACCTCGCAGTGCCTGATCGCCCAGCACCCCGACACGATCAAGACGGTGCTCGGGCTGCGCGACCAGATCGTCGCGGGCTCGATCGCCGTGGCCGACCCGGCCGCGAAGTAACACCGGCGCAGTAGGACCGACGCAGCAACGCCGGTCCGGCAACGGCGGTGCAGCAGCGCCGGTCCGGTCGGCCCGGCGCAGCGACGCCGGCGCAGCGAAGACGGGGGCACCGGGTGACCGGCGCCCCCGTCGGACCCCGCCAGGTACGACCGAATCCGCGTTTCCGACGGAGAGTCACCCGATGAGCGATCAGCACGCAGCCGAGGCCCACGGCACGGTGCGGGCCGAGCGGCCCGAGCAGGCCGAGCCCGCGACCGGCGCCGAGGTCGAGATGCGCGGCATCGTCAGGCGATTTCCCGGCGTGCTCGCCAACGACCGGGTGGACCTGACGGTCGCGACCGGTGAGGTCCACGCGGTCATGGGCGAGAACGGCGCGGGCAAGTCGACGCTCATGTCGATTCTGTACGGCCTCCAGCGACCCGATGCCGGAACGATCCGGCTGCGCGGGGTCGAGCACACCTTCGGCTCGCCCGTACAGGCCATCGCGGCTGGGCTCGGCATGGTCCACCAGGGCTTCAAGCTGTTCCCCTCGCTGACCGTCACCGAGAACGTCGTCTACGGCAGCGAACCCACCCGGCGCGGCCTCGTGGACCGCGCCGGCGCGCGGGCCAGGGTTGCCGAACTCGTCGAGCGACACGGCCTCCAGGTCCCGCCTGACGCCCGCGTGGAAGACCTGCCGGTCGGCGTCCAACAGCGTGTGGAAATCCTCAAACTGCTCTACCGCGACGCGCGGGTGCTGATCCTGGACGAGCCCACCGCCGTGCTCACCCCGGCCGAGGCCGACCGCCTGCTCGACGTCATGCGCGGGCTGGCCGGATCGGGCCGCACCGTTCTGCTCGTCACGCACAAGCTCAACGAGGTGATGGCGGTCAGCGACCGGGTCACCGTGCTGCGCGACGGCCGGGTGACCGCCCGACTGGAGACCGCCGACACCAACCCGGCCGAGATCGCGCTCGCGATGACCGGGCGCCGGGTGGACCTGGACCGGGTACACGCCGCCGGCACGCCCGCCGCCGAGGTACTCGCGGTGCGCGGCCTGACCATCGCCACCAAGGGCGCCGACAAGGCCACCCTCGACGACGTCTCGCTGACCGTGCGCGCCGGCGAGATCGTCGGTATCGCCGGCGTCGCGGGCAACGGCCAGAGCGAACTCGTCGAGGCCATCGCCGGTTTGCGCCCCGCGATCGGCAGCGTCGTCGTGTCCGGCGTCGAGGTCGGCACGGCGTCGGTCGAGCACCGTAGGCGGGCCGGG
Organism: Streptomyces sp. SID3343; assembly: GCF_009865215.1. Classification (GTDB taxonomy): domain Bacteria; phylum Actinomycetota; class Actinomycetes; order Streptomycetales; family Streptomycetaceae; genus Embleya. Next base: position 6,633 of record NZ_WWJX01000350.1, read on the forward strand.
ATCGCGTACGTCCCGGAGGATCGCGGCACGGTCGGCGCGGCCCGCGACGCGTCGCTCGCGGACAACCTCGCGATGGGCTTCCACCGGGCGCCGCCGATTGCGGGGCGCGGCGGGTTTCTCAGCCGCGCCGCGATCCGCGACCACGCCGCGCGGGTGATCGAGCGCTTCGGGGTCAAGGCCGCGTCGTCGGCCGTGGCGATCGGGACGCTGTCCGGCGGCAACCAGCAAAAGGCCATCATCGGCCGCGAAATCACCCACGACGCCCCGGTGTTGCTGGTCGAGCAGCCCACACGCGGGGTGGACATCGGCGCGATCGGCAACATCCACGACCGGCTCGTGGAGTATCGCGACGCGGGGCACGGGGTGTTGCTCGTGTCGGCCGAGTTGAGCGAGGTGCTCGCGCTGTCGGACCGAATCCTGGTGATGTACGAGGGTCGGATCGTGGCCGACGTGGACCGGACCTCGGCGGACGCACACGCGATCGGGCTGGCAATGGCAGGCATCACCCACGTGAGTGACACCCCGGCCGACCGCGCGGCCGACAGCTCGGCGGGCGCCCCGGCCGACGCCGCAACCGACCGCGCGGCCGACAGCCCGGCGGACGCCCCGGCCGGTGCCTCCGGCAACTCCGCAGCCGTCCCGGCCGATGCCCCGGCGGGCACCTCAGGCGATTCCGTAGCCGTCCCGGCAGGCGTCCCGGCGGGTGCTTTGGGCGACTCCACAGCCGTCCCGGCCGGCGCCTCAGGGGACTCCGTAGCCGTCCCGGCCGACGCCTCGGGGGACTCCGTAGCCGTCCCGGCCGACGCCTTGGCCGGTGCTTTGGGCGACCCCGCAGCCGCCCCGGCCGACGCCTCAGGCGACTCCGCAGCCGTCCTGGCCGACGACCCGACCGGCGCCTCAGGCGATTCCGTAGCCGTCCCGGCGGGCGTCCCGGTGGGTGCTTTGGGCGACTCCGCAGCCGTCCCGGCCGACGCCCCGATCGACGCCCCGACCGGTGCTTCGGGCGATTCCGTAATTGTCCCGGCCGACGTCCCGGCCGGCACCTCAGGCGGCGCCTCAGGGGACTCCGCAGCCGTCCCGGCCGGCGCCTCGGGCGACCCC
>NZ_WWJX01000351.1 GCF_009865215.1 Streptomyces sp. SID3343
AGGCGACGACCAAGGACCGGCTGGGCGCGGCGGTCGCCGCGATGGTGGAACCGGGGTCGCGCGTGCTGTTGGACGCGGGGACCACGACCGTGCACGTCGCGGAACACCTGGCCGCCCGGGGGCCGTTGACGATCGCGGTGCTCGGTCTCCAGGCGGCGGTGTGCCTGGCGGACCGGCCCGGTATCGAACTGCTGGTCGTGGGCGGCCGCTCTCGACCCGGGGAGCGGTCGTTGGTCGGCCCGTTGGCCCTGCGCACGCTGGAGTTGCTGGCCTTCGACTGTTTCGTGCTGTCGATCGGGGGCGTGCACGCCGAGTACGGGTGGTCGGAGTTCTCGTTGGAGGACGCGGCCGTCAAGCAGGCCGCCCTGGCGCAGGCCGGGCGCACCATCGCGGTCGCGGACGCGACCAAGCTCGGCGTACGAGCGTTCGGCCGGGTGGCCGAACTCGGCGCCGTACAGGCGTTCGTCACCGATACCGGGGCCGACGACGCCGCGACCAACCCCGGCGGTCCACCGACCCTGAGCGCCCTGCGCGACGCGGGGGTGCAGACCACCCTGGCCTGAGCTCCGACCACATCCGATCGTCTTGAGGAGTACCGTTGTGAATACCGCCCCCGGTTCGTCGACGCCGGCGAACATCCGATGACCGCCGGTCTCGACGTCCCCGACCGACGCGGTCGCACCGGCTTGGACCGGCAGGGCCGCGACCTGACCGGCAACCCGGCGGTGCGCGTCGTCGATGTGGAACTGCTTTCGTGCGACTGGTACGTGCTGCGAAAAACGACCTTCGACTACAAGCACGGCGACGGTCATTGGAGCCGCGAGCAGCGCGAGACCTACGACCGGGGCGACGGCGCCGCGATCCTGCTCTACGACACCGCTCGCGGCAGCGTGTTGCTCACGCGGCAGTTCCGGCTTCCCGCCTACGTCAACGGGCACCCCGACGGGATGCTGATCGAGGCCGCCGCGGGCCTGCTCGACGGCGACAGCCCCGAGGAGGCCATCCGCCGGGAGGCGATGGAGGAGACCGGGCACGATGTCGGTGCTCCCGAGCACGTCTTCGACGTCTACATGAGCCCCGGCTCGGTCACCGAGCGGCTGCACTTCTTCGCGGCCCCCTACGGCGCCGCGACCTCGACCGACGGCGGGGGCGGTATCGCCGCCGAGGGCGAGGACATCGAGGTCGTCGAACTCGCCTTCCCCGACGCCCTCGCGATGGTGCGCAGCGGAGCCATCGCCGACGCCAAGACCGTCATGCTGCTCCAATGGGCGGCCCTGGACGGCCCGTTCCGCCCCGCCGGCCGCTAGCTCCGCCGGCCCGGGCGCGGCCGCGCCCACACCTCGGCGCCCACGGACCGCCGTCGTCGCAAGGGAGTCGGGGTGTGCGACCGAGCCGAACTCCGGCGCCGGCGGCGTCTCGGCCCCGTCCCGGCGCCTGCCGACTCGTCGGCTCCTCGGCTCCTCGGCTCCGGATATTCGGTGGTTGGGTCCCGGATGCGCTCCTACAGTGGGCGCAAGTATCGGGGGCGTCGGGGGGAGCGGGTCATGCGCGTGCCCTATCCCCGCACCCCGCACCTGCCGTGGTCGCCGGGGGCGACGTCCGACGACATTCGCACCGGCGACCCGGCCGCGCTTCGCGGCCGCGAGGTCGTGGTCACCGAGAAGCTCGACGGCGAGAACACCACCCTGTATCGCAACGCTCTGCACGCACGTTCCCTGGACTCGGGGCACCACCCCTCGCGGGCCTGGGTCAAGAGTCTGCACGGGCGGATCGCCGCGGCGATCCCGCCCGGGTGGCGAGTGTGCGGGGAAAATCTGTACGCCCGGCACTCGATCGGCTACGACGACCTGGAGAGTTGGTTCTACGGGTTTTCGGTCTGGGCCGACGAGCACTGCCTGGACTGGGACGAGACCGTGCGTTTCCTGCGCCGACTCGGCGTGCCCGCGCCCCGCGTGCTGTGGCGCGGGACGTTCGACGAACGGGCCCTGCGCCGGCTGCGGACGGATTCGGCCAGGAGGGAGGGCCATGTCGTCCGCACCGTCGCGGGGTTCGAGCGGGCGGAGTTCGGGCTTCGGGTCGCCAAGTGGGTGCGGGCGGGGCATGTGCAGACCGATACGCACTGGATGCACGCCGCCGTCGTGGTGAACGGACTCGGGCCGAACGCCCCGCTGTGGGCGGTGCGTTCGGGGGCGAGCGCCGACGTGCCGGCCCTGCTCGCGGCGGTGGGCGCCGATCCGGCCGACGCCGCGGCCGTCGAGCCGGTCGTGGCC
>NZ_WWJX01000352.1 GCF_009865215.1 Streptomyces sp. SID3343
GTCGCCGGACTCGGCTCCCTGCCGGACACGATCCTGACCCGGTCCGTCATCGTCCGCATGCGTCGACGTGCCCCGAACGAACACGTCACCCCGTTCCGCGCACGTATCCACACACCCGAGGGCAACGCCTTGCGCGACCGCCTCGCCGAGTGGGCGAACGCCGTCCGCGAACAGCTCTCCGGGGCGTGGCCCGAACTACCGGAAGGGGTCACCGACCGTCCCGCGGACGTGTGGGAACCCTTGCTCGCGGTCGCCGACGCCGCCGGCGGTCACTGGCCCGAACGCGCCCGCAACGCATGCGTCGAACTGGTCGAAGCGTCCAAGGCCAACGACAAGGGCTCCCTCGGAATCCGACTGCTGACCGACCTGCGCGACCACGTGTTCAACGGCGCCGACCGTGTGCCCACCGTCGCGATCCTCGCGACCCTCACCGCGAAGGACGACGCGCCGTGGGGCGACATGAACGGCAGGCCCCTGGACTCGCGCAGCTTGGCGAAATGGCTGCGCGAATACGTCACCGCCGACAACACCCCGATCAACGCACGCAACATCCGGACCAACGCCGGCCTGGTGGTCAAGGGCTACTACGCGACCGACCTGCACGACGCGTGGACGCGCTACTGCCCCCCACCCCCCGAAAAGTCCGCTACATCCGCTACATGATCTTCAAAACCACGTCTGACCAGCGGAAACCATGTAGCGGATGACCCCAAATCATCCGCTACATGTCCGCTACACATCCGCTACGCACTACAGCCCAACCGGGCGGATGTAGCGGATGTAGCCGCTACATCAAGCGCATCCGCTACAGAAAACAGCGCTCTGACCTGCGCTGTAGCGGATGTAGCGGATGTAGCGGACTTCCAGGGGTGAGGCGGGAGACCTCGAAGTCTCCCCGCCCCGGTGCGCCTCCTTCCTCGCTCTCTCGTCTCGGAGGAACCGTGTCTTCCGTTCGAACCGTGATCGAACCCAAGTGGTACAGCGTTGACGAAGTCGCCCTCATGCTCGGCTTCGGCAAGTCCAAGACCAAGAACCTGATCGCCACCGGTCGCCTCAAGTCCATCAAGGACGGGCGCAACCGCAAGATCATCGGGCGCTGGGTGGACGAGTACGTGGCGTCCCGCGTGGCCGAGGTCGAAGGGGCCGGCTGGTGACCGCGAAGCGGCAGCGCCACAACGGTGAAGGGTCCATCTACCCCTACCGCAACGGTTACGCGGCCTACGTCTGGGTGACCAAGCCGGACGGCTCCCGCGACCGCAAGTACGCCTACGGCAAGGACCGGGAGGAGACCCACGACAAGTGGCTCGCGCTGCACGCCGCGGCCAAAGCCGGGCCCGTGGCGACGAAGTCCCCGACCGTGGGCCAGTACCTCGCCTACTGGCTCAAGGAGGTCGTAGAGCCGTACCTGCGGCCGACGGCAGCCGCTACATACGAGTCCCACGTCCGCATCCACATCGCCCCGCATCTCGGCGCCAAGTCACGAGACAAGCTCACCGTGCGGGACGTGCAAACGTGGGTGAACCGGCTCGCGGACTTGTGTCAGTGCTGCGAGCAGGGCAAGGACGCCGCGCGTCCGCCGGAGAAGCGGCGGTGTTGCGCGCTCGGCAAGGCCCAGTGCTGCGAACAGACCCTGTCCGTCAGGTCGATCCGAGACATCCGGGACGTGCTTCGGTCGGCGCTCGGCAACGCGGTGCGTGAGGAGGTGTTGACCAAGAACGTGGCCGCGCTCGCGCGGGTGAGCAACGCCAAGCGCAGCAAGCGCAAGGCAAAGCCCTGGACGGCCGACGAAGCGAAGCAATTCCTGGAGTCGGCCCGTGACGACGACGACCCGCTGTTCGCCGCCTACGTGCTCATCCTCGTGTTGGGGATGCGGAAGGGCGAGGTGCTGGGCCTGACGTGGGACGTGGTCGACTTGGAGGGCAGAGAACTCGACGTGCAACGGCAGCTCCAGCGCGTCGGGCGACAGCTTCTCCACACCGACACGGCCAAGACCGAAGCGTCCGAAGTGCCGCTCCCGCTACCGGACATCTGTGCGGCGGCTCTGCGCGTGCGACGCAAGCAGCAGGAGGCGGACCGTGCTGCGGCGGGTGAGGTCTGGGAGGACCGGGACTTCGTCTTCTCGACCCGGCACGGCACGCCGTACGAGCCGAGGAACTTCAACCGCAGCTTCGACGCTCGGTGCGAGAAGGCCAAGGTGCGGCGCATCACCGTGCACAACACGCGGGACACGTGCGGCACGCTGCTCGTGGCGCTGGACGTGCACCCGCGCGTGGTGATGCAGATTCTTCGGCACACGAAGATCGCGGTGACGATGGAGGTCTACGCCAAGGCGCCGGACAAGCAGACCCGCGATGCTCTGCGCAGGCTCGGCGACTGGCTCGACTGAGCTTCGCGGAGAGCTTTTCGGGGTACCCACTGCGGTACTTTGCTGCTGGCAGCACGACAAAGCCCCGGATCATTTTCATGATCCGGGGCTGTGACCTGGGTGGGCGATACTGGGATCGAACCAGTGACCTCTTCGGTGTGAACGAAGCGCTCTCCCGCTGAGCTAATCGCCCGGGCGCAGAGAGAACGTTACCGCATGTGCGGGGGCGGCTGTGCCCGGGACCGGTCAGAAGGGCAGGGCCATGCCGTACTTCACGAGGTACAGGGCCACTGCGGCGCCGATCAGGATCAGGCCGATGACGAGCATGATCATGTTGCGGCGGCGGGTCTTGGGGTCCAAGGCGCGGTTGGCGGCCTTGGTGACCTTGTCCTTGGTCCACAGGAGGGTGCGTTGGGCCCAGACGAACTCGGTGCCCAGGACGGCCAGGCCCAGGAAGATGACGGCCCAGCCCGGCCCCGGGAGCGGGAGCATGATGATGCCGGCGACGATGATCGCGAAGCCGATCACGGCGACGCCGATCTGCCAGGTCATGTGCAGTGGCTTCGAGCGCTTGATGAAGGCCGGGGCACGCGAGCCGAACGGCTTCGGCTCCTTCGCGGCCTTCGTCGTCGGGTCGGCCGGGTCGCTGTCGGCCTCCCGTGTGCTGCTCGCGCCGTTCGTGGTGACCCCCGTGTCCATCGCTTGTCTCCCTCTCTCCTCGTGCCGGCCGTCGTTCACCGGAAACACCTCCGTCTGCCTTCGGCCGGGCCGACAACGGCATGGCTTGACGTGACTGATTTTGCTTGCGCTTGACAACGCTACAAGGGGGCAGACGATCGGTGTAGGCCAGGCGGTTCGACGCGAGCCCGATCCGAGTGTGAACTGAACGTCTGTTCCCACCGGAAATCATGCGGGCGAACGTTACACCTCCACATCGCTCTTAAGGAGTACCCAGACGCCCGTATATCGGGCAGAGACGTTTACAAGAGGTCCGCAGGTGGGATGTTGCGAACGCCGACGTGCGAATCCCCGAGCGCACACTGAGCGAAAGGCCATGGCGCTTATGAACACCACGGTCAGCTGTGAGCTGCACCTGCGCCTCGTCGTCTCGAGCGAGTCTTCGTTGCCAGTCCCCGCAGGGCTGCGATACGACTCTTCGGACCCGTACGCCGTGCATGCGACCTTCCACACGGGTGCCGATGAGACCGTCGATTGGGTCTTCGCCCGCGACCTTCTCGCGGATGGGCTGCGACAGCCCTCCGGCACCGGCGACGTTCGTGTGTGGCCGTCACGGAGCCACGGACAAAGCATCGTGTGCATCGCCCTCAGTTCGCCCGAGGGTGAAGCCCTGCTCGAAGCGCCCGCACGGGCCTTGGAGTCGTTCCTGAAGCGGACGAACGCTGCCGTTACCCCCGGCAACGAGCACCGCTTCTTCGACCTCGACCGGGAACTCTCGCAGATTCTCGCCGAGAACTGAGCGCCCCGGATCCCGCGGGCACGCCCCTGCCCACGGCGCCGGTTCGCACGTCAGCGCTCCACCGCAGCCACCGTCCACACGGTGGGACAACGGTGGAGCGTTTTCGTGTGTCCGAGAGCGCCGACGGGCCCTCCCCGACCCCGCGCGGCCCGAGCCCGTCCAGGGTTGTTCGGGCGGTGTCGCCGCCGCCCCGGTCGGCTCCCACCGCGGGTGACGCCCGGTCGCTCCGATGGCGCTGCACACGTGCGCGAGCGGGTGAATCGGACACGCGCCGACACGCCCCGCGACCGCTCGATCCGAATACGTACATGAAGTGGACAGGGTGGAAAGAAAGCGCGCAGTCGAACACATTTTCCGCTCAAACGGAATGTGTTCGTATTCATCCCTGCGAGTGGCTCGACGAGTACTGCGCGTGTATTACGCAACGCCCGGAAATCCGCAAATCGGGATTCCCCGACTTCGGTTCCCGGACGCGGGCAACACGCGACTTCCCGGGCGGCTCTCCAACCGGCTTCCGGGCGGCTTCCGACTGCGGCTTCCGGGCGTGGCTCTCCGTCGGTTCTGCCGCCGGCTCCGCGCCCGGCTTCGCGTTGTCGGTCGGCTCGCGGTCAGATCCCGCGTCGGCGCAGGATCTCCTCGATGTCGGCGAACTCGTCGTCCACCGCGCCTCGCGCGGCGCGACGCGAGCGCGGCGCGGCGGCCGGCTTCGGCTGACGGCTCTGCGGCA
>NZ_WWJX01000353.1 GCF_009865215.1 Streptomyces sp. SID3343
AGTGTGGCGGCGAGGGTGAGGAAGGCCGGGGAGAGGTCGGCGCGGCGTTCGTGGCATGGGGGAAGTCGTCGGTAGCCGCCGAACCAGGAGAGGGTGCGTTCGGTCTTCCGTCGTTGGCGCCCCAGGCGTGCGCTCGAGTCGACGCCCTTGCGGGCGATGCGCATTCTGATGCGACGGCCCCGTACTCATCCGGGAAACAGCCCCGCGTGGATGTCCACCGGTCCCGATTCAGTCGCTCGCGAGCGTCCGGCGTTCGGTCATCTCCCGGTGCGCCGGCGAGGGTCGGTGATTCGTCGTCCCGTGCCGACGAACCTGAACGCCTGTGACGTCGGCCCTCGGGGCGTCGGCGTCCCGTTCAACGCGTTCACGCCTTGCTCGTGGAATGCGGGCACGGTCGGCGCGTGGTCGGGAAGGCACCGGCACATACCCCGGTCCGTCCGGCGGGCCGGGGCCGAGCGCGAAGCCCTTCGAGAAAGGCGATCGACCGTGACCGCTTCACCCGTCTCCCCACTCCGCACTCCGACACCCGACCCGGCGAGCGTGCGCCACGCGGTCGAGGACATTCTCGACGACTTCCTCGCGACCAAGGCCCGCGCGGCCGACGACGCCGGACTGCCCGGCGAGATCGCCGAGGTGCTGCGCGGGTTCGTCCTGTCCGGAGGCAAGCGCCTGCGGCCGGTGCTGTGCGCGCTCGGCTGGCACGCCGCCGACGCGCACACCGACACACCGCCACCCCCGGTCCTCAAGGCGGCGGCATCCCTGGAGTTGTTCCACGCGTTCGCGCTCGTCCACGACGACCTCATCGACCGCTCCGACACCCGACGCGGCCGACCCACCATGCACCGCACCCTTGCCGCCCGCCACCGCCTCGCCCGAGGCCCGGCCGAGGCGGAACGCCTGGGCACCGACACCGCGATCCTGGTCGGCGACCTCGCCCTGGCCTGGTCCGACGAACTCCTGCACACCGCCGGTCTCGCCCCCGCCCGACTCGACGCCGCCCTGGCCGTGGTCGACCGCATGCGCACCGAGGTCATGTACGGCCAATACCTCGACGTGGCGGCCACCGGCACACCCACCGACGACGTCGAGGCCGCGCTGCGCGTCGCCCGCTACAAGACCGCCCGCTACACGATCGAACGCCCCCTGCACCTGGGCGCCGCCCTCGCCCCCGCCCCGCCCCCGGGCCTGACCGAGGCCCTGACCGCCTACGCCCTGCCCGTCGGCGAGGCCTTCCAACTGCGCGACGACCTCCTGGGCGTCTACGGCACCCCCGACCTCACCGGCAAGAGCGCCCTGGAGGACCTCCGCGAAGGCAAGGCCACCGTCCTGGTCGCCCTCGCCCTGCGCCGCGCCACACCCCGCAGCCGCGCCGTCCTGCGTTCCCTGCTCGCCGACCCCGACCTGAACGAGGACGGCGCCGCCACCGTCCGCGCCGTCTTCGACCTCACCGGCGCCCACCGCACCGTCGAGGACATGATCGACACCCGCCGCCGCGACGCCGTCCGCGCGGTGGAATCCGGCCCCTTCACCCCACCCGTCGCCGCCACGCTGCGCGACCTCGCAGAGCAAGCCACCCGACGCGACATCTGACCCCGCCCGAGACGCCCCGCCCGGTCCCGAGCGCACGACACCCCCGTTGCGCACTCGTCGTCCCAGGAGGACCAACCGCCATGACCGCGACGCGCACACCGCCCATCACCTCGCCCCGGCCCGTGGGCGTCCCACCGCGACGACCACGACGACCGCCGACGCGCCTTCCTCCGCCCCCCGCGCGACCCGCCCCGACGGCCACGGCACCCACCGGCCACAGCACAAGGCACCGGAACCGCCCGGCGCAGCGGAAGTATGCGTTTCGCGACGGACCCCGGACGCTCCGGCCCGGCACGTCCGCACCCCGGGCGAACCGGTGGCGGACCTTTCCGCGCGACAGAGGCGCCGCAGTGCTGATCCGCCGCGGACCCCAACCCTCCGCCTTCGCCGCGCCCATCCCCGCGTCCATCACCGGATCGGTCACCCCGTCCGGCGCCCGACGCAGCGCCACCACCGACGTCAACCGGAGCGCGGGGCCCACACTCCCGGGTCCGCGCGGAACCCTGCCACGTCCGCCTCGGGGAAACCGATCCTCGGATCGTCACTCCCCGCACCGAACGGCCTGCGTGCGCTACACGAGAAAGTTCCACGGACACACCTGAAGGAGTGGCGTCATATGAACGCGTTCGCCAACGTGTGGAGTGCTGAATCATGTGGCCTCATCGAGGCCGACGGCATCTGTGCTGCTCAATTGGCTGATATTCGAATGAACCCGGAAGGGAAGGATGCGATCCGGGCTGGATGCGAGGAGATGTCGAACTCTGCCGATGCGACCACGTACATGATTGCGGAGCCGTCGTACACTCCGCACGTGTCCGGGAAAGTGAGGCGCTATCGTCAAGGGGACGACATGGGCTGGAAGGTCATCCGGGCCGCACATTCGAGCGAGCTTCGAGAGTCCGTCGAATCAAGTCCCGTCGCTAAAACGGTGATCAATGTGATCTCCTTGGTGGGGCGCGAGCTGTGGGCAACGGAAGGAGCGCAGCGCAAGGGAATGGATTTACTCTCTGAAATCAGTCCAAAAAAAGGAGGGGAGGTTCGCAGGCTGCTGGACGAATACTTGGCACGAAATGCCGACTCGGCCGAATCGGCAGTACCGATGATCTTGCGTGATTTCTTTGCCAGTATCTACCGCTGGCAGGTCCCGCGAGTTCGTGACGGCCGGATGCTCGATCTCTGCGGGGCGACCCGTAACCTCACGATGGCCGTCGACTACCCCGGCGCCCCCGATGATTCGGCCGGGGGAGGTCATGATTCATATGTTGCAGCAGCGAGCGAAGGCCTCGCGTGTCTGGGAGGCAAAGCTGCCACACAGGCTCTGAAGGATTCGGCGGTGACGGACGCGGTCATCCTGATGAAGAACTCCATCACGGCGTCCTATCTGGAACGTTCAGGCCGGGACAAGGGTTACCGACCTGCTCCCGAGGCCGTCACGCCAGAAGAATACCTGGTGGCCCGTTGGTGGGACGGGGACATGGTCGGCTTCTACCGCCTGGCCATGGGCACGGCCGAGTACAGGCACCTCTCGGATGAACTCGGCTGTTTTCGGGCGATTCGGGAGTGCGGCCGGATGAGGCGTGTCGTCGAGAATCTCATTCGATACAATGACATCATCGACGTCATCTCCGACTATACAAGTCGAGAGGCATTCAACGAGATTCACGTGGCGCTGTCCGCAAAGGGGAGCGACAGTGTCGTCGGCTACGCCGATGCGCTGGCTGCCGTGACGGACCGCGTCATCGACTGCGACTGTCGAGAGGACGGTCACCAAGAAGCGGCGGAAATGGGCATGGGGGCCTGCCTGTGGTATCTGATAGTGCCTCGATATCGTGGAAGGGCCCAGATCGACTGCCTTTCGCGTGCGCCGCGAGACGATGTGAGGGCCGGCTTCGACTGGCTTCCCTGCGGCGAGAGACTGACCGCTGTTTCCTCTACCGCTCTGGCGGCCGGAAATACGCTGCACTCGCCCGAATGGGAGCCGCTGTGGTTCAGGGAGACCCAAGGGAACGGCGACAGGGGCGCCGATTCACGGACCGCCGTCGAGGATCTCGCAAGGAGGACGGCCCGGAGGATACGGCTACCCTGCGGAGGGGAGATCGATCCCGTGATCGAGACCCTCCAAGCCGAAGCGAAGGAGGTTCTCGAAGGGTGCGAGAGCCTTACCGACAAGGCACGTTTACGCGCCTTGTCGGAAAAATGGTGCAGATTGTTCGATATCGGAGTTCTCGATCCGGAGGGGAAGCCGATCCATTCTCGCGACTCCCAGGAGGAGTTGCGGAGCCTCATCCCTCGAATATGGAATCACGTCGTCGTCGGCTCTGAAGGACCGGCGACGAGCGACACGGACGAGGGCCTGTTCATCGACGTCGACCGGACAATCTCTCGTACCTACCAGGAACCCCGAGAGGTCGGCCTGACTCTCCGGCGTGCCTTCCTCGGCGTGACCACAAGCGCCGTGGAACTCAGTGGTCTAAACCCTTACGGCCGCCTGGTGGATGGCGTCGCCAGGTTCTGGGGACACCGCGAATGACGTACCCGGTGACCCCCGCGCACGCCGGAGCCGGCGTCGGCCGGACCCGCGAACAGGTGGGTCGTCGGCCGCGCGCCCT
>NZ_WWJX01000354.1 GCF_009865215.1 Streptomyces sp. SID3343
GGGCGGGCGGGCGGCCCAGGGGATCACATCCCCTGGGTCCGTCGGTCGGTGCCGCGCATCGTGGAGGACATGAACACGAACGAGCCCCCGGCCGCTCCTCCTTCGGCGTCGGCGCGAACTGCCGTCGTCACGGGTGGATCACGCGGTATCGGTCCGGCGGTTGCCCTCGAACTCGCCCGGGACAACCTTGCCGTCGTGGTGAACTACGCCTGTGACGCGGTCGCCGCCGAGGGGGCGGTGCCGGTGATCGCCGCCGGCGGTGGGTGGGCGATCGCCGTCCGGGCGGGATGTCGCGGACGAGGACGCGGTCGTCGTGCTCTTCGATCGGGCCGAGTGGGAATGGGGCGGCGTGGACGTCGTGGTGGACTGCGTCGTGGGTCTGACCGATGGTGGGCTGTGCGCCGGCTGCGGCGCGGCCGGCGCGTTTCGGGCCGGGGTGGTGTCCTACCGCACCGGGTCGGTGGGCTCCGCGGGCTCGGTGCGCTTGTCCGACGAAACGAAGAAGGCGAGCAGAAGCGGGATGGCGCTGAGGCCGAAGATCCACCAGAACGTTCCGGAGAACGCCGAGAGTTCGTCTGCCGCCGTGGTTGCGCCGTCGAGCAGGTTCTGCAGGATCACGGCGACGACCGCGACGCCGAAGGGCGCCCCGACGCGCTGTACGACGCTGAACGCCGCACTGCCTCGGGGGGCCTCGTCGTGGCTCAGGTTCGAGAAGGCGAGGGTCATCACGGGGAAGGTGGTGGCGGCGAAGCCGAGTCCCTGGGCGAACTGCGCGGCCAGTAGCACTGCTGTTCCGCCGTGGCTGTCGGCCAGGGCGAACGGCACGGTCCCGATCATGGTCAGCACCGCTCCGGCGGCGATGACGAAGCGGCTGTCGATTCGTGCCGCGACGTTGCGTACGGCCACGACGTAGAACATCGCGCCGAGTCCCTGCGGGATGAGCAGCAGGCCGGTGTGCAGCAGCGTCTCGCCGCGAACTTGCAGATAGAAGAGGGGAAGCAGGAAGGACAGGGCGTAGGTCGAGAACCCGCCCGCGAAGGTGATGGCGCTTCCCAGGCCGAAGCTGCGCCGTGTGAACATGCGGACGTCGATGAGAGCGGGACGGCGGGCGCGCAGCGAGTGGACCGTGAAGACGGCGAGCAGCACGGCGCCGATGGCGAGCGGGAGCCAGGCGCCGACGGCGGCGAAGCCGTCCTTTCCGGATATCTCGCTGATGCCGTAGGCGAGGGCGACGACGCCGGGCGTGAGCAGGAGGAAGCCGCGAATGTCGAGCCGGTGGCCGCGCTGTCCGGCGGTCGAGGGCAACAGGATCCGGCCGAGCACGAGCGCGGCGACGCAGACCGGCACATTGATCAAGAACAGCCAGTGCCAGCTCAGTGACTCCAGGATGGCGCCGCCGAGCACTGATCCGAGGATCGGTCCGAGGAGACCGGGAAGCATGACCGCGGCTGTGGCCTTGTGGATGCGTTCCGGGCCGGCTGCCCGCGTGACGATGGTGAGCGTGATCGGCATCACCATGCCGCCGCCGATTCCCTGGACCACCCGGTAGGCGATGAGCTGGGGCAGGGAATCCGCGAGGCCGCACAGGGCCGAGCCGACGAGGAAGGCGCCCATGGCGAACAGCCACGCGTTGCGCGCGCCGAACCGTTCGGAGAGCCACCCGCTCACCGGGATCACCGACACGAACGCCAGCAGATAGCCCGTCGCGACCCACTGCGTCCGGGCGACCGAGGCATCGAACACCACCTGCAGGTGGTTCAGGGCGATGTTGACGATCGTCGTGTCCAAAAGCGTCGTGAACACTCCGAGCGCCAGGACGAGGCTGATGAGGGTCAACCGGCGATCGGTCACCGGCGCCGCGGCCTGCGCGGCCGTTTCTGTCGAGGTCATGACGAGCACACTACACCGTGCAGTGTAGCTACTGCACCGGTCGGTGTAGGATGACCTTCGGAGGTACGGATGAGCGCTGTTGGCACGGAGAAGTCGGTGCGCGAGGGGTCCCTGGAGAAGCGGAAGGCGATTCTCGCCGCCGCGCGGGACCTGTTCGTGCGCCAAGGAGTGGACCGCGTCAGCATGGATGCCGTCGCGGCCGGAGCCGAGGTGTCCAAGCGCACCGTGTACGACTACTTCGGCGACAAACGCCGCCTTTTCCTGGCCATCCTCTCGGACGCCTCCCAGTCACTGGTGGCCACTGCGCGCCGGGCGCTCGACGAGCACCTCCCGGAGGGCGCGCAGATCACCACGGTGCCGCAACTGGAGAAGGCCCTCACCGCGTTGGCGATCGACCTCGGCACGTCGATCGTCGGCTCCGCCGACTACGCCGCCGGCTTCGCCCTCGTCGCCCAAGAGCGCCTGCGGACGCCGACGACCGAGGACGACATCGCGACGGGGGCGGTGGAGGAGGCGTTCGCGAAACGCATCGCCGACTTCGTCGACGCCCGACTCCTGGACACGGACGACCCGCGTCTGGCCGCCGACCACTTCTTCGCCCTGACGGTCCTGTTGGCCTACAACCGTCAACCGGTCCCCGCCAACCCCGTCCCGGACAAGGTCCGTCAGACCATGATCGACGGGGCCCGTGCATTCGTCCGCGCGTACGCCACACGTTAGGAACGGCGTGATGTTGCGCTCGGCGGTCCGTCAGGGTGGCGCCCGGCCGGATCCCGCGCGACCTCCGGCGGCTTCGGCGACCCGCTCGACACGGTCCCGCGTGAACCGATCCGGGGACTGCTCCACTGCCGGACTCCTGTCGCCTGCCTGCCGGAGTCCTGTCGCCTGCCCGGGGTCGACGAGGTCGACCGGGTAGTCCTCCTCGACGTCGGCCGATCGGCTGACCGACTCCCACGCGCCCGCCTCCTCGGGTCGACTCCTCGAGTACGCCTGCCTCGGGTCGACTCCTCGAGTACGTCTGCGCCATCCGCACGGCGCCCGCCCCCAACATCGGACGCGAGGGCGGGTTCGAATGCCCGACGACTCGGACCGGGATCTCGCCGGCGTAGCGCGGGGGCCGGCCCGGCAGTGCGAGGGCGATGAAGAGTTCGTGGCGCACCGTGCGGATGGTGGGGCGGGTTGGGGCGGGTGTGGAAGGTGATGCGGCGGATGTCCCGGTCGGGTTCGGGCTCGCGCAGGCAGCCGGCGACCGCCGTGGTCTTGCCGAAGCCGGCACCGCCGTGGGTACACGTCATGGCGCGGGCGGCGATGGTGTCGGCGAGGTTCTCCCGCACGGTGAGCAGCGCGCGGGGGGTCACCAGGCGCGCGTCGGGCAGGCGGACGTACCGGTCGGCGGG
Source organism: Streptomyces sp. SID3343 (assembly GCF_009865215.1). Classification (GTDB taxonomy): domain Bacteria; phylum Actinomycetota; class Actinomycetes; order Streptomycetales; family Streptomycetaceae; genus Embleya. Next base: position 3,288 of record NZ_WWJX01000354.1, read on the forward strand.
CGCGGGCGGCAGGCGACGGGCGACGGGTCGTCCGGGGTCCTCTCGGGCGAGGGGTGGGTGCCGATTCGACGGGCCGGGCACGGGCTTCGAGTGTCTCGGGGGCGGCCCGGTCGGCCGGTGGCGGTGCGGGCGGGACCAGGGCGGGCAGCGCCGGCGCGGTCAGGTCGCCTTCGTGGTGGCGGGCCGGTCCCCGGGCGGCCTCGGTCGCGGTCAGGGCGTCCAGGCGGCGCGCGTGGGTGGGGGTCGTGGCGGGGTTCGTGGCGGGGGACGAAGCGGTCGTGGCGGAGCTGTTCGGCGGCTTCGGCCTCGACGCGCAGGCGGCGGGCGCGGGCCGCTCGGGCACGGCGCAGCGCGGCGCGTGGTTCCTCGGTGGCCCGGTCGGCCAGGTGGGCGGTGCCCAGGCGGCGGCCGTGGGGGGTGGTGTGCGTTGGCCGATCCGGCGGCCGGTCCGTTGGATGCCCTGCCGGTGGGACGCCGGCAACTAGAGTGGGGCGGTCGGATCGTCGTGAGGGAGGGGTGTGGGGTGACTGCCGAGCCCGAGTTCTCGACTCCGGTGATCGCGCGGCCGGAGTGCACGATCGAGAGTGTGCGTGCGGCGATCGCGTTGTTGGCGCCGCACTGGCTTCCCGAGATGGACCGGTCCCAGCGTGAGGCGACCGCGAAGGCGTTGGAGGTCAACCGGCTCGATCCGTTGCGGGGCTGGTTGCGACACTGGGCGGCGATCGCGGAGATCGAGCGTCACCCGGACCTGGCGTTCCGCTACCACCACGCCGAGCAGGTCGACACCGTCAGCGACGACCCCGGGGTGCGTGCCCGCGGTGTTCGGGTCGCCGGCGAGTTGTTGCGGGCCGCCTACGCCGCGGTGGGCGTGTGAGCTGGGGCTGGGAGTACGAACCCGACCAGGCGAGCGTGGTGGGCGGGGCGCCGGAGGCGTTCGTCGCCCTGGTCGAGACCGCGGTCGCGGAGATCGTCCGTGCGGCCGAGGCCCTGTATCTCGACGGGACGCTGTACGAGGGCCCCAATCCCCGCGCGGCAACCGCCTACATCGACGATGGCATGTTCGTGTACCTGATCGTGGTACGCAGCGAACGCGTCTACGTCCTGCAGACGACATACCTCCCCGCCCGCTGACACCGTTACGTCCGTATCCGCGTACCTTGGGCGGAGGAAGTCCCGGCCGCGGTCGAAGCGCACGTGCTCGGGCAGGCCGCCGATGGGTCCGCAGGGGTGGGTGCGCACGATCGCGGAACGCAACGCGGCCAGGACCGAAGCCCACGCCGGAGGGCACGGCAAGTCGATGAACCACGTGACATACGGGTGGACGAGATCGCCGTCGGCGTCCACACGCAACGGGGCCTGGACGTGGTCGGCCTCCCAGGTGTGGTTGCACCAGGTCCGGGGACACTTGGCGAACACGTCCAGGACCCGGGCGGCCTCCGGGCCGCCGCGGTGACCGACCCGCTCCCCCGCGGTCAGATCCCGGCGGAAAGCGCGCAGGAACGCCGACGGCGACGGTCGAGACGACGTGTACGCCGGGTGTGTACACGCGCGCGCCGTGGGCGAACGGCGAGGGTGGTGCTGTGAGCGGGGTGGTGTCGGGTCGCTCTCCCGGGGCCCGGCGGGTACGCCGGGTCGGGGTCCGTGCACGGGGCGGCCGGCCTCGCAGGCCGTGCCCAAGAGGGCGAGTTCGGCCGGGGCGCGGGCGTAGCGGTCGGGATCTTGTTGGGCGGGCGCGGGCCGGGGGATCTCCAGGACACGGCCCGTGTGTTGCTCTTGCTGTACGGCGCGGTGGAGCGTCGTCAGGGACGGCAGGGTGTTTGTGGTCGGCGACGGCAGGGCCTGGTCCGGGTGTTCCCGCATCCACAGGTGCAGGGCCTTCACGCTCGCGCCCAGGTCCGACAGGCGCGCCCGCAACGCGTGCGAGACGGTGGAGGAGTGCCGCCGCGTGGCCGGTTCCGCCCGCCCGGACTCGCGGGTGATCGCCGGCCGACGCCAGACCGTACGGGGTGGGACCCCGGCCGCGGCGGCGGCGATCCGCACGTGCACCGTCTCCACCGTCCCGGCCTCGTCCAGCGCAAGAAGACGGCCCACCACCACCAACCGGCGTGCCAGGGCACGGTCTTGGGACACCGACGCGGCCGGCGACGCTTGCACGGCAGCGGCGCACGGCGGCGTGCGGGGCCTGCGGGGCGCGTACCCGGGACCGAAGACACCGACGGCGGAGACGACTTCACCCTCATACCCGCGAACACACCCCACCCCCGAGCCGACCGACACAGGAATGCGCATCCCCACGACAACCGGACCACGCATGTGCTAGGAAGTGTCTTCAAAGTGGACGGCGGAGCCAGAGCAGGATCGACGCGATGGTGATCGCGGCGGTGAACGAGGACGTGGTCTTGTCGTAACGAGTCGCGATACCGCGGAACTGTTTCAGGCGGTTGAAGCAGCGCTCGACGACGTTGCGTCGCTTGTACGCCTCGGGGTCGAACAGAGGTGGGCGGCCGCCGTGTTTTCCCTTGCGGAGACGGTTCGCGACCTGGTCACGGCGCTCGGGGATGGTGTGCGGGATGCCTCGCCGTCGCAGGTGCGGGCGGATCTTTCGCGAGCTGTAGCCCTTGTCGCCCAGGACGTGGTCGGGTCGGCTCCGGGGCCGGCCCGGGCCGGCTCGTGCGACGCGGATGGTGGCGAGGAGGGCCTCGAGTGGGGTGCAGTCGTTGACGTTTCCTCCGGTGAG
>NZ_WWJX01000034.1 GCF_009865215.1 Streptomyces sp. SID3343
CCGCGTCCGCCACCCCAGGGCCGGAAGGCGCACCCCTACGCCGTCGCCCGCCGGTTCAGACCGGGGCCCAGGCCGGGCGGTAGGCCGTGTCGCCCGGCCCCGCCGCCGGGGCGGGGGCGGCGTGTCTGGCTGCCGGGACGTGCTGCATGGACGTGTGGGCCTCGCCGTCGACCACGGTTCGGCCGCCGCGTGGTTGGAAGCCCCTGCGGGTGAACCAGTCGGCGCTGCGCGCGTACACGTCCGTGATCACCGGTCGTGCTCCCGCCACCACGAGCGCGTGCCTGACCAGCATCGTCGCGTGCCCCTGCCTGCGGTACGCGAGGAGTGTGCACACCCGGGCCATCCGCAGCACACCGTCGCCCTCGTCGGTCAGCCGCAGGGTCGCGATGGTCTCGCCGGCTCGTTCGGCCCACAGGTGCGTGGTGCCGTACTCGATGTCTCGGCCGTCGGGATCGAGCCAGGGCTGTCGACGTGCGACGACGAAGACCCGGCTGCGGAGCGTCAGCAACCGGTACAGGTTCGCGGCGTTGATCTCGCCCGCGGTTCCGTAGAAGTACGACACGTCGTCCATGTCCGGCAGAGTGGCATCCCCTATGGGCGGTTCGGGCAACTCGGATATGCCCGCCGGGCAACGCTCGGGTGAATTCTTGACGTCCACCAACGCCTCCCCGACCGCCCGCCGACCGCGTACCGCTCTCGTCACAACGGCGTCCCGATGACGCTCGCGGAGCACGACGTGGCAAATATCCCACTGCGTACGGCCCTCTCGCGTGGAACACTCCCAGGGTCGCCCGCCGACGCAGCGCACCCGAAACCCGTGCGCGTGGATCAGGTGGGCGGTCGCCCCGCGAGGAGGAGATATCCAGGTGAGCGTCGAAGAGTTGTCGAATCCACAGAGTCGTCCGCTGCCCGAGCTGCGCCAGTCGGGCAAGCTCGCGGACGTCTGTTACGACATTCGCGGTCCGGTTCTCGACGAGGCCAAGCGCCTCGAGGACGAGGGACACCGCATCCTCAAGCTGAACATCGGCAACCCCGCGCCGTTCGGCTTCGAGGCACCCGACGAAATCCTGCACGATGTCATCCGCAACCTTCCCACGGCACAGGGCTACTCCGATTCCAAGGGCGTACTGACGGCCAGGCGCGCGGTCGTCCAGCACTACCAGACGCGGGGCATCGAGGGCGTGGACGTCGACGACGTCTATCTCGGCAACGGCGTCTCCGAGCTGATCGTGATGGCGCTCCAGGCGCTGCTCGACAACGGCGACGAGGTTTTGGTCCCGATGCCGGACTACCCGTTGTGGACCGCCGCGGTCAGTCTGTCCGGCGGCACACCGGTGCACTACATGTGCGACGAGGGCGCCGACTGGTATCCCGACCTCGACGACATGGCCGCCAAGATCACCGATCGCACGCGCGCGATCGTGGTGATCAACCCGAACAACCCGACCGGCTCGGTCTATCCCGAATCGGTCCTCGAGGGCATCGTCCGGCTCGCCCGTGAGCACGGCCTCCTCCTGCTCGCCGACGAGATCTACGACAAGATCCTCTACGACGACGCGGTCCACGTACCGCTGGCCTCGCTCGCGCCCGACCTGCTGTGCCTGACCTTCAACGGCCTGTCCAAGGCGTACCGGGTGGCGGGGTTCCGCTCGGGTTGGCTGATGCTGTCGGGCCCCAAACGGCACGCGTCGAGCTACATCGAGGGCCTGAACATCCTGGCCAACATGCGTCTGTGCGCCAACGTGCCCTCGCAACACGCGATCGCCACCGCGCTCGGCGGCTACCAGAGCATCAACGACCTGGTCCTGCCCGGCGGCCGACTCGTCGCCCAGCGCGACGCCGCGTACGAGGCACTGATCTCGATCCCCGGCGTGACGTGCGTCAAGCCCAAGGGCGCGCTGTACGCGTTCCCGCGGATCGACCCCGAGGTCTGCAAGATCGTCGACGACGAGAAGTTCGTCTTCGACCTCCTCCAGAGCCAACGCATCCTGGTCGTCCAGGGCACCGGCTTCAACTGGCACCAGCCCGACCACTTCCGCGTGGTGACTCTCCCCCAGGTCGACGACCTGACGGACGCGATCACTCGAATCGGCGAGTTCATCGGCTCGTACAGCCAGTAACCGAGCATCGAAAAAGCGACCGGCGAACCGGCCGGCGGAAACGATCTCGGAGTCCGAGGGGGCCTTCGGCCGAAGCCACCCGCCGCCTCGAACTCCGAGATCTTTTTCGTGCGTTTCGGATCCGGCCGGTCACCCCAACAGCGGGCGGACCTTCAGGTTCGTCACGCGGGGTACGACGAGTTCGCCCAAGGCGGCGGTCTGTTCCAGATACTGGGCCCTGGTCGTGGCCGGCAGGGTCAGGGTCACGCCCGTGACGCCGTACTCCGCCTGTTCGGTCAGGTCGGCGACGATCGCCTCGTGGTCGATGCCGTCGCCGTCGAACATGCTCATGCCGCGCGGCATGAAGGTGATGTCGATCGGGTCGGTGCGGCCGACCGACTCGGCGTACTCGCGGGCGTAGTCGAGACGGGCCTTGAGGTCGTCCAGGGTTTCCAGGCCGGGCGTCTTGAGATACTTCGACGCGGCGGCCGGGGCCGGCATCGGCAGCCAGCCGTCGCCGAGGTCGACCACTCGACGAATCGCGCGCTTGCTGTTGCCGCCCACCCACACCGGGATCCGGTTCTGGGCCGGGCGCGGTCGCATCGTGTTGCCGTCGACGCTCTCGCCGGTCCACGCCGCGCGCATCGCCCGCAGAGCGTCGTCCAGCACGTCGTTGCGGTTGGCGAAGTCGGCGCCCAGGGCCGCGAACTCGGGCTCCAGGTAGCCGGCGCCCACACCCAGGATCAGTCGGCCGCCGGAGAGCGCGTCCAGCGACGAGAGCATCTTGGCCGACAGGTACGGATTGCGGTACGCCGGTACGAACAGGTTCGTGTGCAGCCGCAGCCGGGTCGTGGCCGCCGCCGCGAAGGACAGCGTGACCATCGGGTCGAGGGTGTGGTGGCCGCCGTGGGCCAGCCACTGGTCGCCGGGAAACGGGTGGTCGGTGGTGAAGACCGCGTCGAACCCGGCGGCCTCGGCCGCGCGGGACATCTCCGTCACGGCCTCGGCGCTGATCAGGTCGGCGCCGGCCTCGACCAGGTGCGTGGGCAGTCCGAGCGAAAGGAACATGGCGGCAACGTAGCAGCGACCTGACGGGGCGTCAGTAACCGCTGCCACAAAGGTCAACCCTGGTACGTGGTGACGGGTGCGGTGGCGTTGCCGAGGACCTTGGCGAACCACGTGTCGTACATCTTCTGCCAGGTGCCGTCGCTCTTGAGCCGCTCCAGGACGCCGTTGAGGAACCGGACGAAATCGGTCTGCCCCTTGGGTACCGCCATGGCCGCGCGCTCGTCCTTCTCGGTCGAGACGACCACCTTGAGTTCCGGGTCCTGCTCGTGCAGGCTCTCCAGAAGCGCCCGGTTGGTGTAGGCCGCCGCAACCCGGCCCTGTTGCAGGGCGACGAGGCAGTCGGTCCGGTCCGACACTCGGTACAGCTTGGCCTTCGACTCGGCGATCCGCCGTTCCGGCGTGGTGTTCGAGGACGCGCACACGTACTCTCCGGCCAAGTCGTCCAAGGACTTGACCGTCGAGTTCTTGGGCACGAGCAGGCTCAGCGAGTCCGCGAAATAGGCGGCGGAGAAGTCCACTTTCTGCCACCGGTCGCACGTGATGGTCACCGCGTCCACCACCAGGTCCACCGTGGGCGCCACCACGGTGCCGTTCGACGTCGTGGAGCCCAGCACGTCCAGGCGGCGACCCGGGGGGATCACCTCGAAGCGGATCGCGTCCGGATTGCCGAAGATCGCCGCGGCCACCTGCCGGGCGAGGTCTATGTCGAAGCCCTCCAGGGTCTGATCCTGGGTGTTGGGCGCCGCGAACATCCGGGTGTTCTGGTCCACTCCGACCACCAGGACACCGCGATCCTGTATCGCCCGCATCGTCGAGCCCGTCGGCATCGCGCCGGGCCGCGCCGGGGCCGAGGGCGTCAGATTGCGGCTCGGGTCGCACGGCGGGGCGGGTACCGGCGGCGCAAGCCGGAAATCGGGTTGCCCGATCTCCAGCGGGACCTGCCGGGGCTGCGACGGCCGGTCAGCCGAGGTCGACGTCGCATCGTCGCCGCCGCTGCAGCCGGCCGCGACCAACACCGTTGCCAGAACCGCCACTCGAAGTGACGCCGCGTCAATTCTCTTGAACCACACGCGATGCAGCATCTCAGGCGACCGATGAAATGAACGAGGCACCTCCCTCACACCGGTCACAGTCGGACCACACCCGGACCACACCCGAACGATTCACGAAAGAACCGATGACCGAACCGACGGACAACCCGGTGGACGCCGCGACGGACGAATCGACCGAACAACGTCGGACATAACACCGGACACACACCCGAACGGGGGTCACCCTGATCACGTCCGCCGCTGTGGACGGATAGCGTGTTCGCCTGCAACGGCCGCGACGCGCCCCCCGTCGATGGAAGGACCTTCACCATGACCACCCAGGTATTCGCCGATCTGCACGGCCACGCCGGGACCACGTTCGCCGAAGTGCTGCGCCGCAACCCCGGTGAACCGGAATTCCACCAGGCCGTACACGAGGTCCTGGAAAGCCTCGGCGCCGCGCTCGCCAAGCGCCCCGAGCTTGCCGACGCGGCGCTTCTCGAACGCCTCGTGGAGCCCGAGCGACAGCTGATGTTCCGAGTGCCGTGGACCGACGACACGGGTCGAGTGCGAGTCAACCGCGGCTTTCGGGTCGAGTTCAACGGCGCGCTCGGCCCGTACAAGGGTGGCCTGCGCTTCCACCCGTCGGTGAACCTGAGCGTGGTCAAGTTCCTCGGCTTCGAGCAGATCTTCAAGAACGCGCTCACCGGCCTGGGCATCGGCGGCGGCAAGGGCGGCTCGGACTTCGACCCCAAGGGCCGCTCCGACGCCGAGGTGATGCGCTTTTGTCAGTCGTTCATGACCGAGTTGTACCGGCACCTGGGCGAGCACACCGACGTCCCGGCCGGCGACATCGGTGTCGGCGGGCGCGAGATCGGCTACCTCTTCGGGCAGTACCGGCGGATCACCAACCGCTACGAGACCGGCGTGCTCACCGGCAAGGGTCTGGGCTGGGGCGGCTCGCACGTGCGGACCGAGGCCACCGGCTACGGCTGTGTGTACTTCCTCGCCGAGATGCTGCGCGTGCGCGGCGAGGACCTGGAGGGCCGGCGTGCGGTCGTGTCCGGGTCGGGCAACGTGTCGATCTTCGCGATCGAGAAGGCGCGGGAACTGGGCGCGCTGATCGTGGCGTGCTCCGACTCCTCGGGCTACATCGTCGACGACAAGGGCATCGACCTGGAGATCCTCAAGGACATCAAGCTCAACCGTCGCGGCCGGATCGCGGAGTACGCCGAGCGCGTCCCGCACGCGCGCTACGTCGCGGGCGGCTCGGTCTGGGAAGTCCCGTGCGATGTGGCCCTGCCGTGCGCGACCCAGAACGAGATCGACGGCCCCACCGCCGCGCACCTGATCAAGCACGGGCTGACGGCGGTGGCCGAGGGCGCGAACATGCCGTGTGACCCCGACGCGGTGCACCTGTTCCGCGAGGCGGGCGTGGCCTTCGCGCCCGGCAAGGCGTCCAACGCGGGTGGCGTGGCCACCTCCGCCCTGGAGATGGCTCAAAACGCCGCCCGCACGTCCTGGACCTTCACCGACACCGACACCAGGCTCGGCACGATCATGCGCGACATCCACGCGACGTGCCTGGAGACCGCGGCCGAACACGGCGACGAGGGCAACTACGTCCTGGGTGCCAACATCGCCGGTTTCCTGCGGGTCGCCGAGGCGATGACCGCCTTCGGCGTGGTGTAGCCGAGCCCTCGAATCGCCGAGATCACCCCGCGCGCCCGCCCCGCCTCGCTTGTTCGAGTCCGGGGCGGGCGGCTGCCCGCGAACCCCGCGCCGACCACCGTGTCCCGACGCTCACCGTCCTTCGGCCGTCACTCGACGACGCGGCGATACACCTGACGCGATCCGCCCTCGGGGCCTGGTTCGCCGGGCTCGGCCGGGCTGAAGCCGAGGCTTTCGTAGAAGGCGCGCGAGCCGCCGAGAACGGCGCCCGGGTGGTCCGCTCCGAACGTCACCACCTCGACCGTGCCCGGGCCGCGCACGAACCTGCGCGTCGCCTCGGCCATCAGGCTCCGGCCCACGCCCAGCCCCCGGGCCTGTTCGGACACCACGAGCCAGTGCACGTGATGGACGGGCGGTTCGGCGCCGAACAGCAGGCCGCCGAGCGGTTGCGTACCCGAATCGGCCGGTGCGATCAGGGCCATGCCGGTGCGGATGTGTTCTTCGACGGCCGCCTGGAACTGCGGTTCGTCGACCATCGGGCCGAACCAGTGCTCCACTTGGGCCGCGAGGCCCAGGAAGCCGGGCAGGTCGTGCGTTCGGGCAGGTCTGATCGTCATCCGAACAGTATTTCGGTCATGCCACGGGCTCCTTGACCGGCTGCGCGGCGGGCTCGGCGGCGGCAGGGGCGGGGCGGTTGCGGTAGCCGACGGCCACCGCGACCGTCGCGAGCAACAGTGTCGCGCCCACCACCGTGAACCCGACCGACATCGCGTCGGTGAACGACTCGACCACGCGGGCGTGTTCCGCGCCGCGAGCTCGGCCCAACTCGGCGGCCGGCTCACCGGAGAAGCGCGTGGCCAGGATCGTGCCGAACACCGCCACTCCGAGCGCGGCGCCGATCTCGCGGGCCGCGGTGTTCAGCCCCGAGCCCATTCCGGCCCGGTGCCGCGGGAGTTCGGAGACCACCCCGAAGGACAGCGCGGGCGCGGACAGGCCCATCCCGACGGACAGGATCAGCAGGTATCCGGCGTAGACCACGTACGACGTCCCGGCGTCGACCGTCGCCATGCACAGCAGCCCGATGCCGATCAGGCTCAGCCCGCCGACCACCACCGACCGTGTCCCGTAGCGCTGCTGGAGCTTGACCGCGACCTTCGGCGCGAGCGCCATGCCCACGGTGAGCGGGACGATCGCGAAGCCCGACCGCATCGCGGAGAAGCCCTTCACGTACTGCAGATATTGGGCATTGACGAAGAACAGCGCGAAAAGCCCGAAGAAGCTCGCCCCGATCCCCAGAACGCCGGCCCGCAGCCGGGGCGACGCGAACACCCGCGGGTCGAGCAGCGGGTGTTCCACCCGCAACGCGTGCAGCACGAAGACCGCGAGCAGCAGTACGCCGAGCGCGAAACCGGCGATCACCTCGGCGGAACCCCACCCCAGGCTCGGCCCCTCGATGATTCCGTACAGCACCCCCACCAGGCCCGCGATCAGCAACGCGGAGCCGATCGGGTCGAGCGCGGCCGGGTGGGTGTCGGTGCGCGGTGTGACCACCTGAACGAGGATCGCGAGCACGACCGCGAGCGGCACCATGGCCCAGAACAGTCCCTGCCACGGGAGATACTCCTGGACCAGGCCGCCGCCCACGTTGCCGAGCAGGCCGCCGAGTCCGACCGCGAGTGTCCACGAGGCCATCGCCTGCGGACGCCGCTCGGGAGGGAAGACGTGCATCAGGATCGACATGGTCGCGGGCATGATCAGCGCGGCGCCCGCGCCGGAGATGCCGCGCCCGGCGATCAGCATGGCGGAGTTCACCGCGAGCGCACTGGTCACGGCCCCGGCCGCGAACACACCGAGGCCGCCGATCAGCGCGCCCTTGCGGCCGAAGCGGTCGCCCAGGGCACCGGCGGGGATCAGCAGACCGGCGAACACGATCACATACGCGTCGACGATCCACAGGATGCGACTCGGTGAGGGGTGGAGGTGGGACGCGGCCAGTTGCGGAATGGCCAGGTTGATCGCGGCGACCATGCTCTGCGCGACCGTCACGCAGGCACACATCGCGAGCAGTACGGCGCGCGAGGACGACGGGGCCCGGGCGGTTGTGGACATGCTTCCCCCAGAAATGGCGTTCGGTGAAGGCGTCGAATACGACGAGTCGGGTGCGAGGAGTCGATGCGAGGAGTCGAAGGAAAAAGGCCGAGCGAGGGTTGTCGACCGAGCGGGATCGACCGAGTGGGTTCGAGGAACGAAGCACCACCGGGATCCACACCGGCGGCTTCGGACTCCTTCACCGTAGGCTGTGGAGCCGATTGACTCCAGTGCATGTTTTGCATGGGAAGGATGCGTGTGACGCATTCCGCGATGGACCTCAACCTGCTCACCGCGCTCGACGTGCTCCTGGAGGAGTGCAGCGTGTCCGGCGCCGCCGAGCGCATGCACCTGTCCGAGCCCGCGATGAGTCGCACCCTGGGCCGGATCCGCAAGGCCGTCGGCGATCCGATCCTGGTCCGGGCCGGCCGCGCCATGGTGCCCACTCCGCACGCCCTCGCGATCCACGCCGAGGTCCGCGCCGTCGTCGAGCGCGCCCGCACCCTGTTCGCCGCGGCCGGCGACGTGGACCTGCGCACGCTGTCCCGCACGTTCACCGTGCTCGCGCACGACGTGTTCGCCGCCGCGTACGGCGCCGCGCTGTTCGAGCGGGCCCGGGTCGAGGCGCCGGGTGTGCGGCTGAAGTTCCTCGCGGAGAGCCACGTCGACACGCCGGCCCTGCGCGAGGGTGTCGCCGACCTGGAGGTGGGCGTGATCGACACCCGGGCACCGGAAGTATGCACCGAGCATCTGTTCGACGACCGGATGGTGGCGTGCGTACGCCCCGGTCACCCACTCCTCCGGGGCCCGATCACCCCCGCCCGCTTCGCCGCGGCCGACCACCTGATCGTGTCCCGGCGCGGCAAGCTGCACGGCCCGATCGACGGCGCGCTGGCCGAACTGGGCCTGACCCGCCGAGTGGTCGGCACGGCGCCGACCTTTCCGTCGTCGCTGTTCATCCTCACCGCGAGCGATCTGGTCGGTCTGGTAACCGGCTCGGTGAGCGCGGTCGCCGAGCAGTTGGGCCTGAAGACCTTCGACATCCCGCTCGACCTGCCGCCCGTGCCGCTCGGCCTCGCCTGGCACCCACGCCACGACGCGGACCCGGGACACGCGTGGCTGCGCCGATGCATGGGGGACACACTGGCGACGGCGCTCACGGTCGGCACGTCATCCGCAGCCGAAGGGGCGTCCGTCGCCGAACAGACGTCCGGCGCCGAAGGTCCGTCCACACCGGTCTGATCGATCCCGACCCCACCGTCACCCTCGAACGAGCCTTCGCCGCGTGTGCACCGCGGCTCGCGCTCGGCTCAGCCTTCGAGCTTCATCAGCTCTACCCGGGTGCCGTCCGGGTCGGCCAGGAAGACGAGTTCGGTCGAGCCGCTCTCGCTCTTCAGGCTCGCGCGTGTGTCGGCGAGCAGCGTGCCGCCGTGCTCGACCAGGCGGGCCGCGGCGGCGTCCACGTCCTCGACGATGAAGGACAGGTGGGTCAGGCCGAGCTGGTTGCGGCGCTGCGACGGCGTGCCGAGGGTGTCGGGCGACGCGTAGTGCAGGAGTTCGACGACCATGCCCGCCTTGGCGATCATCTGCGACACGAGGCGGACCTCGCCGGCCACCTCCAGTGTGTGCGCGACCTCGTTGCCCACGTCGTAGCGCACCACCGGGGCGAAGCCCAGGCCGTCGCAGTAGAACCGCATCGCGCGGTCCAGGTCGGTGACGCACAGGCCCAGGTGGGACGCGTTGTAGGTGATGGCGTCGGACATGGCGCGGCTCCCGGAGTTGCTGACGATGCGTCAGATCGATTGGAGTCCGCACGATAGCGAGGGGATCGACAATGATCCACCGACACGGGCGACGGGCCCACCAGCGTCCCTCGCGAGACCTCGACCTACCGACGTCCCGCCCCTATTCGGCGAGCAGCTCCCCTTCGAGCGTCGTGACCGCCTGCCCGAACAGCAGCACGCGATCACCGTGCAGTTCGACGCCGACCGTGCCGCCGCGCGCGGACAGCTGGACGCCGGTCATCCGTCGCCGGTCCAGGCGCGGCGCCCAGTAGGGGCCGAGCACGCAGTGCGCGGAGCCGGTGACCGGGTCCTCCGCGACACCGACGGAGGGGGCGAACACGCGCGAGACGAAGTCGCCCCGCTCGCCGCCCGCCGCGGTGACGATCACGGCCCGATACGGCAGGGCGCCCAGCGCTGCCGAGTCCGGATCGACCGCGCGGACCACCGCCGGCGAGGCCACCTCGACGAGGAGGTCGTCGCCGCCCGCCGCGACCGCGACCGGTTCGACGCCCAGCGCGAGCCCGAGTTCGGCCGGCGCCGGCACGTCGCGCGGCGGCAAGGCCGGGAAGTCCAGCACCACACCCTCGCTGCCGAGCGTCGCGGTCAGCACGCCGCTGCGCGTCGCGAAGCGGATCCGGGTCGCGGCCACGACGCCCTGGGTGAACAGCACGTGCGCGGTCGCCAGCGTCGCGTGCCCGCACAGGTCCACCTCGGTCACCGGGGTGAACCAGCGCAGCGCGAAGTCGGCCTCCCCGTGGGTGCTCGGCACCGCGAACGCGGTCTCGGAGTGGTTGAGTTCCGCCGCCACCGACTGCATCCACGCGACGTCCTCGGCGTGTGCGGCGTCGGGCAGGCACACGCCCGCCGGGTTGCCCCGGAACGGCCGGTCGGTGAAGGCGTCTACGACGTGGATACGCATGTTTTCAACGCTACCCGCCGAACTCCCGGTCAGGGTGTCTCCTTTACATCCCGCTCACGCGCTCACGCGCCCGGATGCCCACACGCCCTCGCGTACCTCGCTTCCACCGGCCCACCGCCCCACCGGCCCGCCGCCCCGCGCCCCCCTTCACGGCGCCTCCGCGCTCCGGCCACGCCGCAACCGCGGCCGGACCCACCTCCATCCGAACCACACGACACCGACGAGGGTGACCGTGCCCAACCCCGCGAGCAGCCAAGGCCACCAGCTGAGGTCCACCCGTTCGTCGCCGCGGTAGGCGAGTTCGGGGCCGCTCACCCCCGGGTCGATCACGAACGTGGTCTCGGGCAGGTGCTCCTTGAATGCCTCGGCGAGCGGTGTGCGCACCTCGCCGAAGACGCGGGCCTTCGCGTCGTAGTGGCCCGCGTCCTTCCACATGCCGTCGGTGCGATGGGTCTTCGCGGCAAGGTTGACCGAGAAGTACACCGGTTGCCCCGGCGCGAGCAGCGGCGCCCCGTCCTTGAGCCCGACCATGCCGACACCGTCGACGCGCAGGCTGGTCACCTGGAGCGGGACTCGCGCGGTGGTCGCGGTCAGCCGCAGGCACAGTTCGCGGCCGTCCGACAGGTCGAGCCGGGCACCGTCCGGCACGGGTTCGAACGACCGGCAGTCGACCGCGTCGGGTTCCTCGTCGGAGGGCATCAGCCAGGTCGCCTGAACCCCCTTGCCCCTGTCCTCGTCCACGATCCGGGCGGCGTTGCGCAGCCGCAGCGTGGTTCTGGCCTGGGTCAGGCTCGTGCCCGGGGCGGCCGGGTTGTCGCGCAGGACCCGAACGTCGGACAGGACCCGTTGCAGGGTGGGTCCGGCGCTGCTGTCGCTCGCGAGCGGGATCGCGAAGCCCTCGACCGCGCGGCCCTCCTCGCGCAGCCGGTCGAAGTCCTTGCGCAGGTCCGGTCCGATCGAGTCGCGGGGGGCGTCGGACAGGAGCAGTACTCCGTCGACCGAGTTCGGCGCGGAGGTGCGCAGCACGGTGAGCGCGCGTTCCAAGGCCGCGTGTACGTCACTGGGAGCGCCGTCGGCAACCGCCGAGGCGTCGCCTTGGAGCCCCGGGGCGGGTTCGCTCGCTCGCGCGGCGGGCAGGCGGGCGACCATCGCGGCGGCGTCGGTGACGGGTTCGAGTCCGTTGCCGTACTCGACGGCGGTCGTGTCGAACGTGACGAGCGCGACCCGGTCGTGCGCGGTGAGCGTGGCCAGGAATCCGGGCAGGGCGGCCTTGACCGCGTCGTAGCGGCCCGAGCGGCTCATCGACGCGGAGGTGTCGACGAGTACGACGTAGTTCACCCCGACGCGGTCCGCGCCCAGGGTCGCGATCAGCCGGTCGGCGCCGAACGGGTCGGGGGGCTCGGCGGTGGGCGCGGCCGCGACGCGGAGCGCGGTGGGGCGGGGCGTCGCCGACGTGTCGCCCGCGGGTCCGCCGACGAGCAGCGCGAGCAGGGCCACCACCACGGGGACGGCGAGCACTCGCAGGGTGTCGCCGTGTTTGAGCGCGGCCCGCAGTTGCTTGAGGTGGCGCCGGAAGGTGTCGAACTCGTCCTGTTCGTGGTCGACGACCAGGGCCGCGGCCTCGGGTCCCCACGCGTGGCCGGCGATCAGCAGGCGGATCGCGCGCAGTTCGCCCCGGGCGAGGCGCCCGTCGAGCCCGCGGGTGGTGAGTTCGCGTTCCAGGCCGGGCAGCAGCCGGTCCCGCTCGGATCGGTCGGCGGCTTCCCACCAGCGGCCCACCTCGCGCAGGTACAGTTCGCGGCGCGATCCCGCCGGGCCGTCCACGATTTCGCCCGCCCACACCCGGGCCACCGCGTCGGCGTCGACCCCGCGCAGCGCGTTGCGAAACCAGCCGCTCGCGGCGCGGGCGGCCAGTTCGGGGCGGGCGC
>NZ_WWJX01000355.1 GCF_009865215.1 Streptomyces sp. SID3343
GACCGCCCAACCAGCGCCGAGGCCCCGGCCCGCACGCAAACCCGCCGCCCGGTTGGCAGGGCCCCGGCCCCGGCTGGCAAGGCCCCGGCCCGGGTTGGCAAGGCCCCGGTCAGCCGCCGCCGTGGGGACCCCCGCCCGGCTGGAACGGCCCGTACCGCCAGGCCGCCAAGCCCGGCGTGATCCCCCTGCGCCCACTGAGCATCGGCGAGGTCCTCGACGGCGCGTTCGCCGCCATGCGCGCGCACTGGAAGGTCATGATCGGCATCGCCGTCGTGGTCGCGCTGCTCACGCAGGTCCTCCAGGTGCCCACCCAGTGGCTGGTCAACCGCGAATTCTCGCCACAGGACATCGGCGACAACCCCACCGGTGAAGAGGCCTGGAACTACCTGCGCGACTCGCTCGCCATCCTGGTCATACCGCTCGTCGTCGCGACGCTCGGCCAGATCGCCGCGACCGGCATGCTCACCGTCGTGGTCAGCCGCGCCGTCATCGCCAAGCCCATCTCCGCCAAGGAAGCCTGGTCCGCGGCCCGCCCACTGCTCCCGCGCCTGCTCGGCGTCACGTTCGCGACCTGGCTGATCCCCGTGATCACCATGCTCGTCGCGATGCTGCCCGGCCTGGTCCTGATCGGCGTCGGCGCCGACGGCCTCGGCGCGCTGCTCCTGCTCCCGGGCATCATCGGCGGCCTGGTCGCGGCGATCTACCTGTACATCTGCTTCACGCTCGCCGCACCGGCCCTGATGCTGGAGAAGCAGTCGGTCCGCAAATCCCTGGAGCGCTCGCGCAAGCTCGTCACCGGCGCGTGGTGGCGCGTATTCGGCGTGCTGATCCTGATCGCGCTGATCATGGCGATCATCGGCGCCGTCATCCAGATGCCGTTCGTACTGATCACCGGCGGCTTCTCGGACTTCACCGCGTCCAAGCCCTCCGAAATCGACGACCCCACGTTCGTCGACCTGCTGATCACCGGCATCGGCGCGGTGATCGCGGCGGGCCTGCTGCTCCCCTTCGCGGCCGGCGCGACCGCACTCCTGTACATCGACCGCCGCATCCGCCGCGAGGCACTGGACCTGGAACTCGCCCGCGCCGCAGGCGTCCTGGACGACCAGCCCACCGATCAGGGCGGCAACGGCCCGGCGACAGGACCCGCACCCGCGTGATCGCCCACGCACTCCCGGGCCTGCTCCGGGACCGGCAACCGGTGGACATCCCGCGCGACGACGCGCGGGATGCCGCCCGCGACGAGCTGTCCCGCACCGAATACCACCAGGACGACCCCGGTCTGCTCCGCCGCACCCTCGACTGGGTCTTCGACCGGCTGGGCCGGCTGCTCGCCAGGGCCGGCGACCACACCCCCGGCGGCATCACCGGCGTCGTGGTGCTCGTGGCCCTCGTGATCGTGGCGATCGTGGTGGTGCGCCTGCGCCTGGGCCCGTTGCGCGCCGCCCGCCGCCGGGTCGACCCGGGCCTGTACGGCGCGGACGGCCCGATGTCGGCCGCCCGCCACCGCG
>NZ_WWJX01000356.1 GCF_009865215.1 Streptomyces sp. SID3343
CCTATCCGGGCAGTCCCCGGAGCAGGCCCTCCAGGTCGCGTTCGCCGTCGCGGGTCTGGGCGCCGTGGGTCAATCCGCCGCGGATGAGACGCTCGGCCTCGGGGCGAGCGAACTGGTTCGCCCAGGCGTCGTGTTCCCGTCGCAGACCCTCGGCCAGGTCCTCGGGGACGATGGCGCGCTTGGCCGCCGCGATCACGCCCTCGGGCAGGGCGGCGATGTTGCGGGCGAGGCGGTCGACGACGTCGTCGAGTTCGTCGGCGGGGACGGCCCGGTTGACCCAGCCGTAGCGCTCCGCGGTCTCGGCGTCGTACAGGTCGGCGCCCAGCACCGCCTCCAGGGCGCCGTGTCCGTCCGGGACGGGTTGGGCGAGGCAGTCCGGAACGCACAACCCGAGGAGGAGGCCGACGGGGTCGAACGGCCCGGTGACCACGTCGCCCCAGCCGAGCGAGGTCGTGGCGGAGCCAACTCCTACGGCTACCCGGGGGACCCCGTCAATCAAGGGATCTCGATGGTCGCAAGCGGAAGTGCAAGGCCAAGTGCCAATCGGCGGATAGCCGTTCCCATCCCATCCCGCGCCGCACCCGCTCACCGCCGCCGCCCCTTCCGGCACTTCACGCAACTCCGGGTGTCCCGGACTTGGTTGTAGGCGTACGGGGTGCGGCGCTTCTCGGCGCCGACCGCGCCGAACGCCGCGCCGGCGGACCCGCACGTCCTGACCGCCAAGGGCGACGGACATCCCTGCGGTGAGGGCCACGGCCACCTGGTCGGCGGGCCGGTGATCGCGCCCCCGGCGGCTGTCGGCTTCGTGTTTTGGCAGCTACAGCCGGCGGAGCACGGAGCTCAGTGTTTCCATTTCCCGCGCGGAGAGCTTGTCGGTGAAGTGGCGGCGTACCGCAGCGTCCAGGCCGGGGCGCACGGCGGTGACGGCCTGTCGTCCGGTGTGGGTGAGGGTGACGGTGACACCGCCGGCGCGTTCGCGGGTGACGAGTCCGCGTTTGCCCATGCGGGTGAGCTGGTGGGAGATGCGTGTGCGGTCCCAGCCAAGCGCCCAAGGAACTGACCGCCGACGGCCAAGCAGACTTCGCCGCTTCCACCGGCATGGTCTCCGCCGGCATGCTCGGCGAGTCGAGCCGGAAGTTCCCGCGACACCCACAGCATCTCCGTGCCCTACAGCCCATCCGCGGCAGCACCCGCCGACCTCGCACCCACCGGTCGTGAATCTCCTACGCCGACGCCTGCACCCGCGGTTGGCCACTCCCATATCCGGTCCCCTATCCAATCCATGGCCGCCGCGAGGGACGTCGGTGCCATCAATACCAAGAACAGGCTGCGAATCATGAACACATCCGAGTCACCGCTCGCCGAGTCGGCCCGGTCCGAGAAGCCGATCGGAGTAGGGATCATCGGACTCGGAGCGCAGGGGAGCTGGGCCGAGCGCTCTCACCTGCCGGCCCTGCGTGCCGTTCCGGGTTACGAGCTGAGGGCCCTGAGTACAAGCTCGAAACAGTCAGCGGAGCGCTCCGGACACAAGCACGGTGTGTCCCGCACCTTCGGGACGGCAGCCGAACTGGTTGCCTGCGACGAGGTGGACCTCGTGGTCGTGGCGGTGAAGGTGCCGCACCACC
>NZ_WWJX01000357.1 GCF_009865215.1 Streptomyces sp. SID3343
CGGCGGCCAGTCGATCGTGGCCCGCTACCGAACCCGCACCGGCGGAATCGAGTTCGACACCCTCCGCATCCCGGACGGCACCCTGCCCGCGCTGATCCGGGCGATCCTGGACCGCACGGACCAGAACCTGGTCACCGACATCCTCGACGCGGAGCAGACCAGACACGCCGACCGCCGCAGTCGGCGCATGGCCGCGATGGGCATCAGCCTCCCGCCCGACCACCCGCTCGCCACACCGATCGCGCACCTCGACGAACGCGGCGAGCCAGGCGAGCCCGGCCGACCCACCCCGCCGCAGGGGTGACGGTGCGGGCCCGCCGTCGAGAGCTGCTTGCCGTCGAGGAGGCGCTGCGGGTACGCCGTCGTGCGAGCATCCTCCGCGACGGATGTCGGCACCGCACCGTCGACAGGGCGCTCGCCGAGCAGGCGTACCTGCGGGCGCACGCCTGTGTGCTCGACGCGGTGCGCACGGCACACCGGGCCGGGGTGCCGGTGCCCGCGCTCGCCCAGGCCCTGGACGTCAGCGCGGTCAGCATCCGGCGCATACTCGGTGCCCGGCGCTCCTGACCGCGGACACGACGAAGCCGGCCCGCCCCCATCTCGGGGGCGGGCCGTTGTCGTGCGTGGTCAGTGTCCGGCGGCCTGCCACGCGGCGATGCCGAGCGCGGCCAGCGACACCAGGGCGGCGAGACTGGGCAGCGGCCAACGAGCGTGCTCCAACGAACCGATCCGATTGTCGTGCTCGGCGATCACCCGGTCCGTCTGGTCCGTGCGCTGCACGAGCAACGCCAACTGACCCTGGGTGGTCGCGTTGCCGACGTCGACCGACCGCCGCAGCTCGGCGAGTTCGAGGGCGACGGACACCGACCCGGCCGCAGCCGGATCCGGTAGTGACGTAGGCGTCATCACTCGCGGCCCCTCACCGACAGCAGTCGTCGGACGTCCGCATCGCGCGCCGTCTCGGCCGCCTCGGTCAGGCCCGGCCCGGACGGGCCGACGCCGGACAGCGTGATCGACGTCAGCACCGAGGCGAGCGCGGCGCCCCCGCCGAGCGAGGCCGCCGCCACCCAGTCGACGTCGAGCAGCCCGACGCTGCCCACGCCCAGGAGCGCGAGCTCAGCCTGCGCGGCGGTGCGGATCGCCCGCTCACCCGCGGCGCGCCAGAACACACGAGTCCACATGTCACGCCTCCAGCCGGCGGGCGACGACGTCGGCGACAGCGTCGGCCAGGCGCGCGGTGAACCCGGC
>NZ_WWJX01000358.1 GCF_009865215.1 Streptomyces sp. SID3343
GGTCGGGCTCTTTCCGCGATGACGTCGAACATGCTGCGCCAGGCTGCGGAGTTCGCCGGTGCCGACCCCGCCCGACTCACCGCCATGGCCGGCTACTTCGAGCTCTTCAGCGACTGGAAACCCGCGCCGCTCACCTGTCCCACCCTGTACGTCCGAGCCGAGCACCCACTGCCCGACACCGAACCCGCCCCGGACTGGAGCCTGCCGCACGCCGAAGTCACCGTCCCCGGAAACCACTTCACCATGCTGGAGGAACACGCCCGGACCACCGCACTCGCCGTCCACCGATGGCTCGGCGGCCGGGCCTGAGCCACCGGGCCCGCCGGCTCGGGTCGGGCGGTGTACGGGCAGGCCGAGTAGGTGGGGTAGCCCGCATCGCCGCCCTGGTGGTACGTGGCCTCGTCGGCGGGCGCGATCGGCAGGCCGGTGCGCAGCCGTTCGACCAGGGGAGGGCCCTGCCGGGCGGCCTGGGTAGTACGCTGGAACCTGACATCGATGTGAGAGTCAAGTCGTGTGGCCGGGGTCACGGACAGGAGTACGAGATGCGCATCGGCGAACTCGCGACGCGGACCGGAGCCAGCGTCCGCTCGCTGCGCTACTACGAGGAGCAGGGCCTGCTCACCAGCATCCGCAGCGCCGGTGGGCAGCGGCACTACACCGACGACGACATCGAGCGGGTCGCCTTCGTCCAGCGCCTGTACGGGGCCGGACTCTCCAGCCGCACCATCGTCGAACTGCTGCCGTGTGTCGACTCGCCCAGCGACGACCACTCCGACGCCGCGATGGAGCGCATGCTCCAGGAGCGCGACCGGATCTGCGACCACATCGAGGAGTTGCAGCGCACCCGCGACGCGCTCGACGAGGTCATGGCCGCGGCCCGGGCGTACCGCGACACCGGCCGGGCGAACTGCGAGGCCACGGCGGCTTCGGTCGCCTGACCCGGGTTGCGGGCAGCGTCACCGGACCCGCGCCGGGGGCACCCGGCCCGGGCACACCTGTTCGGG
>NZ_WWJX01000359.1 GCF_009865215.1 Streptomyces sp. SID3343
GGTCGGCGCGTGCGGGGCCTGTGCCGGCAAGGCGTCCGGGTGCCGGAGGCCCGAGCACTGGGAGCCCGGGTGCTGGGGGCCTGGGTGCTGGGGGTCCGGGCATTGGGGGTCCGAGTGCGGGGGGTCCGGGCATTGCGGGCCCGGGCACCGGGGGTCCGAGTGCGGGCGTCCCGAGTGCGGCGCGTGCGTGTGCAGGGCTTCGGCGATCCGCTCACGCGCCGCCGCGCAGTCGTAGTCGTCGTACTCGTGGGACAGTGCCTCGGTGCTCAGGATCGTCCGCGCGAGGTCTTCGGCGAGACGGTGGCCGGTCGGCGCGCTCACCTGACGTCCTCGCCTTCGCTCGTGCCCAATTCCTTCGCGAGTCGACGGCGGGCCCAGCGCAGGTTCGAGCGGACCGTGGTCTCGCGGGTGCCGAGTTGCCGGGCGACCTGCGCCTCGGGATAGCCGAGGACACAGCGCAGCACGAGCGTGTCGTAGTGGCGATCCGGCAGGCGTACGACGGCGGAGTACAGACTCAGCGCGCCCTCCATGATCTCGAACTGCCGATGGGCCTGGCGCAGCGCCGCGTGCACGGCGGTGAACGCGGCGGTCTCCACCAGGGCGGTGGGCCCGCCGTCGAGGCGCGCGGCGACGTGCTCCTTGAAGATGCTCCACGCGGAGGCCTGTACGGACGCCTCGCGCAGGGTGTCGGTCCACTCGCGGGCCAAGTGCGCGAACGCCTCGTCGACCAGCTCCTCGGCCGCGCGGCGATCACCCACGTGCAGGAGCGCGTAGCGCAGCCACACCCGCACGTTGGACTCGTGGAAGGCCCGGAAGGTCACCGACAATCGGGCGGTCACGGGACGCACTTCCGACGAAACGGGCCGAGGGCTCACCGGGCGGGCTCCCGTCCCTCGACCGGCCGCGCTCCGGACACGACGGACGCGCACCCCGTCTTCTCCCGTTTCGGCACTTCGGCGGTCGTATCGGTCGTGTGCCCCATGAGTGGTCCCCGGCTCGTTCGGCACCGCGCGGGCCGGCGATCACCCGCGCCGCGTATGACGTCCGTGCGCCCTACCAGCAAAACCACTGTGGAGGACATTCGTCCGGCATGTTGCCCAAGTTTTACTCTTTGCCGGCGCATTCGGCCCGCACCGGCACGGCGCGGGACCGATCGGTGATCGGCGTAGGGTGGCCGGATGCTTGTGTGGATCAACGGGCCGTTCGGTGGCGGCAAGACGCAGACCGCGTTCGAGATTCGACGGCGGCTGCCGGGCAGCGTGGTCTGCGACCCCGAGCACGCCGGATTCGGGCTGCACCGGATGCTGCCGCCGGCCCTGCGCGGGGACTTTCAGGATTTCGGTGCGTGGCGGCAGGGCGTGTACGAGGTACTGGACCTGGTGTCGAGCCGATCCGAGGGGACGGTGATCGTGCCGATGACAGTGGTGGAACCGGCCTACTTCGCGGAGACCGTCGGCCGGCTGCGGCAACGCGGGCACGACGTCCGGCAAT
>NZ_WWJX01000360.1 GCF_009865215.1 Streptomyces sp. SID3343
AGTGGTGCTTCGCGAGCCGGCTTCTAGAAAAAAGCAACGCCGTGCCTGCGTGTCGGGCTCAGCCGTCCCGCGGTGCCTGCGTGTTCGGCTTCTCCGTCTCGCTGTGCCTGCGTGTCGGGCTCAGCCGTGTTGCCGTGCCTGCGTGTCGGGCTCAGCCGTCCCGCCGTGCCCCCGTGCCCCGCTTCCCCGTCCCGCCGTGCCCGTGTCGTCCGCCTCGCCGTCGCCATGGCCGCGTCACCCAGCCCTTCCCCCTCCCGCTCGTCCCGTCCCCCGTGCTCTACCGGGCTTGGGCCAAGGAGCGGCCGCAGGCGTAGGCGATGGGGCTGACCAGTTCTCGGGCCTGTGGTAGCCAGCGGTTGAGTTCCGTGGGTTCGCGGGCCCACGAGGCGCTTCCCGAGGCGCCCATGCGGGACGGGGGTGCCACCACCCAGTCGCCTTCGCCCTTGGGGACGAGGTCGAGCGCGCTCGTGCCCCAGCCGATTCGGCGCAGCAACTCGCCCATCGTGTCGCGTGCGCCGGGGAGTACGAAGAATTGCAGGCGACGCGTCGGGGTCGCGATGACCGGGCCCAGTGGTAGGCCCATCCGCTCCAGGCGGGCCAACGCGAGACAGCCGGCCTGCTCCGGGACGTCGATGACGTCGAAGCCGCGGCCGGCGGGCAACAGAATCGCCGCGTCCGGGTGTTCGGCCCACCAGCGCCGGACGAGGGCCGGCGAACTGGCGGCCTGTACCGCCCAGTCGCGCATGATCGGATGCGCGCCCGGAGTGGCACACCGGGGACGGCTGCAGCTGCAACGACGCCCCGCCGTGCCTTCTACGACCGAGGTGCCGGGAACGACATCCCAGTGCTTGTCGCCGGCGTAGCGGACTGCGGTCTCTACAAGCGTGTCGCGGGCAAGCTGCCGGGTCCACAGGGTGTCTTCCACGTGCTGCACAACTGCGGGGCCACGCGATGGTTACGGCTCCACACCGCCCCACCCACTCGTCGCCCACCGAACGGCCCTGCCCTGCCGGCGGCCCGCCCCACCGAACGGCCCCGTCTACCGAACGGCCCCG
>NZ_WWJX01000361.1 GCF_009865215.1 Streptomyces sp. SID3343
GGTTCCGCCCGTCCGGACTCGCGGGCGATCGCCAACCAACGCCACACCGTGCGCGGCGCCACCCCGGTCGCGGCCGCGGCGATCCGCACACATGCGCCGTCTCCACCGTCCCGGCCTCGTCCGGCGCGAGAAGACGGGAACATCACCTGCCGGCGTGTCAGGGCACGGTCCCGAGACGGGGACGCGGGTGACGACGCGTGCGCGGCAGCGGAGGCCGGAGGCCGTCCGGGACCGAAGGCACCGGCGGTGGAGACGACTTCGCGTTCATCGTTGGCTGCGCCGGCCGAAACGTCGATACCGGTGCCGTCCCATGCGACCACCCGCAACTCACACCGCCACACCCTGCGTGTGCCGGTCCCGGATACTGTGCCGCAGATCCGGTGGAACACCTTCGCCGTCGGTCCGTCCCCGGACCGCCTCGCGCCAGACGCAGGGCCCTCGCCGAAGGAAAGAACGGCACCGAGTCGTCCGGGCCGGCGACGAACCGAGCCCACCCGCCTCGACAGCGGGGCATGCGATGGCCCGGCTCCGCGGTGGGGAAGCGCTCGACCCAGTCGGCTGCGCGGGGCAAGAAGGCATGGGGTGAGTGTTCGTGGCGGCGCGATGCCGAGGACATGATCAGCTGCGGCGGTCCGGGAGGCGAAGGCGGACCTGCCAGCCGCCGTCTTCGGATGGTCCCGACTCCAGGCTGCCGCCCAGCAGTTCGGCGCGCTCGCGGAGGCCGATGAGGCCCTGGTGCGCGCCGGGCAGCGCGAGGGCGGGGCGGGCCGGGGGGCCGTTGGTGACGGTG
>NZ_WWJX01000362.1 GCF_009865215.1 Streptomyces sp. SID3343
GGCGTGGACAACCTCGCGACGCTCGGCCCCGACGCGCTGCGCACCGCCGCCGCGATCGTCGCCGAGATCACCGTCGTCGCCGTGCCCACCGCGCTCGGCACCACGTGGTGGCGCGGGCGCGCCGGTGACGGCGCCCACGAAGGCGAGCACCCACCGGACGGCGGCGGATCGGTCGGCGACGCGGCCCGGGAAGGAGCACAGGCCGCCCCCGCCGAAGCGGGAACGGCCTGCGAGACTGCCGAAGGAGATCGGTTGGCGACCGCCGAAGCGACCGGAGCCGACCGGCCCCGGATCAACCGGGTCGGACGAACCGCCCGGAACCAACCGTCCTGAACGCACCCTTCACAGCGATCGATCCACAGCGATCCGATCGGTCCGATCGGTCCACAGCGATCGGTCCACGGCGATCCGTCTAGAACGAACCGTCCACGAACTTGTGGAACCGGTCCGGGAGCTTGTCCAGGCAGCGCTGCTCGCCGGTCTTGGTGAGCGCGCTGTCCATGCAGTCGTAGTAGTCCTTGTTGGCGGCCTCGAAGCCCCACAGACCCACCACGTACACGACCGCGATCACGCCCGTGACCAGACCCGCGAGGGCCGCGCCCGACCGGGAGCCCGGCGCGCGCCGCACCCGCGGTCGGTTGGCCGGTCCGCCCGGCGCGTGTCCGGGGTGCCTGGCG
>NZ_WWJX01000363.1 GCF_009865215.1 Streptomyces sp. SID3343
CTCGGTCACCGACTCGACGGAGCCGACGCCATCGCCTCGGCATACACCGGAATCGTCACCCTGGCCGAGGACTTCGAGGCCGACTTCGATCCGGCCGACTACGTGGACGACTTCCGCGAGAACCACGTCGGCGGCCACATTCTCCGCCGGGTGCCCTTCGCGCACCCAACGACGGCGGCATCGCGTTCGTCCACCACCAACCCGGCCCGATGTACGGCCACGTGTACGAGATCGGCCTCGGATCCGGGTGTCGGCCACCCGTGGAGTGGGCCACGAGCCTGACCGAGTCCTTCGATCTCCTGGCCCGATCCCTGGAGGACGGCCCGGGTGTCATCGTCGTTCATACCGACAACAGCCACCCGTCCGCCGAATCGGGGAGCCTCGACCGCCTCATCGCGACCTGCGGCGTGGACCGGGTCCCGCCCGCCCGGCTCGCCGCCGTCGCACCCGGCGGCCGTCTCGTCCTGCCCCGGGGAACCGGCATCGCATGCCTGACCGTGGACGAACACGGCCACGCCGAAAAGCCGTTCCTGCCCCGCGGCCGCCCCGTGTATGAGTCACATGCCGGCGAACCCGGGCGTCGTCCTGCGTGACGTCGCCAACACCCTGAAATCGACGATGCGCCGCCTGTACCGGGCCCGCCCGCACGGCGGATCCACGGCATCGCCCTGGACGCCGCCCTGCGCACCGCAGCCCCCGTCCCGGGCGCCGGGCTCGACCGCATGATCCACGCGGCACTCCGCGGAACAACTCGACCCCCTCGACCCGGCCGGGGTTTCGGGTTACTGCGCCCAGGGGTTCCACCCGCCGATCGCCGTCGACGCCGCGCGGGCCGTCTCGGCGATCGTGCGGGTCCACGTCGCGCAGGTGCGAGCCGGCACGCGTCGGCGGCCGACCACGGTGGAGACGGTGTAGCGCTGGTTGCCCCGGTGGTCGTGG
>NZ_WWJX01000364.1 GCF_009865215.1 Streptomyces sp. SID3343
GACCGGCCGTCGTCGGCCCCGACGCCGCCGGCCACGGTCGGTGACGGGTGGGCCCAGGCCGCCGCGTACATCAGGCAACCCACGGCGAGCGACGCCGAGTTCGCGACCGCGCCGGAGCACCGGCCGGCCGGCGAGGAGGCGGGTCATGTTCGATAACGCACGTCCACTGCACCCGGATCCGCACAACAAGCCGGAGCCCGAACCGCCCGCCGAGACGGGGTATCGCCCGCACATGCACGTCGTCCCGGGCCTGCCCGAGGCCGAGGACGTGCTGTACGCGCCGCCACCACCGCAGCCGCGGACCTGGCCGGACGGCTTCCAACGCGACGCGCCGCCCGCGGGAGCCCCCGACGCCGGGCGAGGTCAGACGTGGTCGGTCGACGCGGCCTCGCTCACGCCCGCGGTCGGGCGCACGCCGCCCCTCACCCCCGCCAACGGCACGCCGGTGGTCCCTCCCGAGGCCGCCCCGGCCGGTCCCGACGGCCGGGTCAACGGCGCCCGGCACCCGGGCGGCCCCGGCGCGATGTTCACCGTCCCGC
>NZ_WWJX01000035.1 GCF_009865215.1 Streptomyces sp. SID3343
GCCCGCAGCGCCGCGATCAGTTCCTCGCGCGGCGCGGGTCGCGGCACGACCGCCCCCGACGCCTCGCGCAGCCGATCGCACTCGGCGTACACCGCGGGCGTGGAGAGGCCGCCGTCGGCGAGCGCGAAGACCCAGTGGAAGCGGGCCGTGGTCGGTACCGACGCGAGCCGCTCACCGCGACCGGTGCCGATCGCGGTACCGCCGAGGTCGGAGAAGGGCACGTCGCTGCCGAGTTCGGCGCCCAGCCGGCGGAGCATCTCGCGGGGGGTGTCGCCGCGCCACAGCGCGTCGCACGCGAGCAGCGTCGCGGCGGCGTCGGCGCTGCCGCCGGCCATGCCGCCTGCGACGGGGATGCCCTTGCGGATGTGGATGTGTACGGCGGCCTCGCGGCCGAGCCGGTCGGCGAGCAGCAGGGCCGCGCGCGCGGCCAGGTTGTCGTGGTCGAGCGGCACGTCACCGACGCCCTCGCCGTCGCACGTGATGCTCAGCCGGTCGGCCTCGGTCACGGTGACCTCGTCGTACAACGAGACGGCGTGGAAGACCGTGACGAGCTCGTGGAAGCCGTCCGGCCGCACCCCACCGACCGCGAGTTGCAGGTTGACCTTCGCGGGGACACTGACGGTGACGGAAGACACGGCTCGTGGAACTCCTTCGGGGCCCTGCTCAGACCTCTTCGTGCGGGTGCGACGGACCACTGCGGGCCGTTGCCGATGGTAGCGACGGCGTCGCTCGGGGATCGGCCGGGGCGCTGATGTGGGCGCTCTCGGGGCGGTGCTCGGCGATCCGGGCGAACGCGTCGACGTCGAGCATCTCGCCGCGCGTGCGCGGGTCGATCCCGGCCGCGCGCAGGGCCTGCTCGGCGCCCGCGGCGGAGCCGGCCCAGCCGGCGAGGGCCGCGCGCAGCGTCTTGCGGCGCTGCGAGAACGCGGCGTCGACGACGGCGAAGACCTCTTGGCGGCTCGCGGTGGTGACGGGCGGCTCGCGGCGCACGAACGACACCAGGCCGGAGTCGACGTTGGGCGCGGGCCAGAACACGTTGCGCCCGATCGAGCCGGCCCGCTTGACGTCGGAGTACCACGCCGCCTTGACCGACGGCACGCCGTACACCTTGCCGCCGGGCGTGGCCGCGAGCCGGTCGGCCACCTCGGCCTGCACCATCACGAGCAGCCGTTCCAGGGTCGGGAACGTCTGCAGCATGTGCAGCAGCACCGGTACGGACACGTTGTAGGGCAGGTTGGCCACGAGCGCGGTGGGGGCGGGGCCGGGCAGTTCGGTCACCGTCATCGCATCGGCCAAGACGAGCGCGAAGTCGGCCGCCCGCTCGGGCATCCGCGCCTCGATCGTGGTCGGCAGGTGCCGCGCGAGCACGGGGTCGATCTCGACCGCGACGACACGCGCGGCGCTCTCCAGGAGCGCGAGGGTCAGCGAACCGAGGCCGGGGCCCACCTCGACGACGACGTCGTCGGGGCGCACGCCGGCCGTTCGCACGATGCGGCGCACGGTGTTGGCGTCGATGACGAAGTTCTGGCCGAGCTGCTTGGTCGGGCGCACACCCAGGGCCTCGGCAAGCGCGCGGATGTCCGCGGCACCGAGCAGTCCCGGTCCCGCGGGATGATCACTCACGAGTACAGCTTACTTCCGCACAATGGCCACGGACTCGACCCTCGTTGCACGAACATGAGCTTTGCCCGATATGTCTGTTCCGATGCGGGTGCCGTACTGGCGACGCCCTTGCCGCCCATCGACTGCCACGTCTGCGCGTCGAACTGGTACAGCCCGTGGTACGTCCCGGACGCGTCCACCACGTTCGCCCGGCCGCCCGCCTCGCACTGCGCGAGAGCGCCCCAGTTGAGCTGGTCGGCGCCGGCCACCGAGTCGGGCATCGCCTTGGTGCCGACCTTGACGATCTGCGTGACCGGCTCCTTGACCACCTTTTCGGAGATCTTGCGCGGCTCCTGCTTGACGCCGTTGACGGTCTCGTAGGAGTAGGTGATCTGCCGAAGGCCGGCGACGCCCTTCGTGGTGACCTCCTCGTTGCCCTTGAACTGCGTCGGGTCGTCCTGCTTGTCCGTCTTGAACGGGATCTTCTCGTCCTTGGTGACGGTCGTGCCGGTGACCCGCAGGATCGTGATCGTCTGGCCCTGCTGCGGATACGTGTCGGTGGCGACGTCCACGCGGTCCTGTGGGCCGACCGCGATGCCGGCCTGTTCGAGGGCGGCCTGCACGGTGGGCGCGTTGGTGCGCAGCGGGATCTGCTTGCCGTCGACGAGGAAGGTGAGCGCGCGCTCGGTGCGCACGTCCAGGTTGAGGCCCTGGCGGCCGATCGGCAGGTCGCGCGACGCGGACAGGAACGCCCCGTCCTCGCGGACGCCGACCTGCTCCAGGGCTTCCGCGACCGACTTCGCGGTGACCCAGACCTGCTTGGGGTTCCCGTCCACGGTCATCGTCAACAGACGGCCGTAGCGGACCGCGATCCGGTCGCCGTCCTCGATGCCGGCCTTGCGGCCGGGCGCGACGATGTCGTGCTCGCCGACCTTGATCTCCTGCCGGCTGAGCAGCGCGGAGACGTCGGACGCGAACGTGTGTACGGAGTGCGCCTCGCCGTCGACCTCCAGGGTGACGGTCTTGTCGTACGACACGAAGGCCGTCGTACCGCCCACCAGGACGGCGACGACCAGCGCTTGTGGGACGAGCGTGCGCAACGAGGGACCGGGGCGGCTGCCGCCCCTGCCCGCCCGGGCGGTGTTTCGCCTACGGGCGGAGCCGGCGGAACGACTCAACGGGGCTCCAGGGTTGTTCCGGTGAGTGTGGCCGGCGGTGGTGCGGATAGCTGCCGACGAGCACCGGACTGTACACGGGCGCGGGACCGGGCTTCGCGCGTCACCCGGTTGTTCGGGTGACGCGCAACGCATCCGCCGTCGAACGGAGTTGTCGAATCGAGCTGTGAACCGAGTGGTCAGGCCGAGCCGTCGACGCTCGCGGGGCCGCTGCCGGCGACCGCGAACACCCGCTCCGCGTTCGCCGCCAGCGCGGCGGCGAGGTCGTCCTCGGCCAGGCCCTTGACCTCGGCCATCGCCCGCACCGTGACCGGCACGAGGTAGGGCGCGTTGGGTCGGCCGCGGTAGGGCACCGGGGTCAGGAACGGCGCGTCGGTCTCGACCAGGATCAGGTCCGGGGGCGCGACCGCGAGCGCGTCCCGCAGGGGCTGCGCGCTCGGGTAGGTCACGTTGCCGGCGAACGACATCACGTAGCCGCGTTCGGCGCACACCTTCGCCATCTCGGCGTCACCCGAGAAGCAGTGGAAGACCACCCGATCCGGTGCGCCCTCCTCGACGAGGATGCGCAACACGTCCTCGTGCGCCTCGCGGTCGTGGATCACCAGCGGCTTGCCGTGTCGCTTGGCGATCGCGATGTGCCGCCGGAACGACTCCTGTTGGGTCGCGACCCCTTCGTCACCCGTACGGAAGTAGTCCAACCCCGTCTCGCCGATCCCGCGCACGTGCGGGAGCGCGGCGAGCCGATCGATCTCGGCGAGCGCCGCCTCCAACGCGGCGGCCCCGCCCGGCTCACGGCGTTGCCCGGACCACCCGTCGGGGTCGCCGAGCACGATCCGCGGCGCCTCGTTGGGGTGCAGGGCGACGGTCGCGTGCACGCTCTCGTGGGCCGCGGCGGTCGCCGCCGCCCACTGCGACGAGGGCACGTCGATGCCGACCTGGACGAGCGTCGTGACGCCCACCGCGGCGGCGGCCGACAACGCGTCGGCCACCTCCGCCTCCTGGAGGTCCAGGTGGGTGTGGGCGTCCCACACGGGCACCCGCAGCGGTTCGGGGGCGGGCGGCGCGGTGGTGTCGCGCGGCCCGCCGTCCCGGCGCTTGCGCTTGCTCACTCAGGCATCCGCCTTCTTGTTGCCGCGAGCGGTCTGCTCTTCCAGGCGCGGGAACAGGACCGCGCCCTTGGTGACCGTGGACCCGGCCGGGAGCTGCCCCCAACGGCCCGCGTCCTGCACGGGCTGCGCGTCGAGCGCGCCCAGGTGCGCGTCGGCGCCGAGCGAGTCCCACAGCTTCTGCGCGGTCTCGGGCATCACCGGGTTGAGCAGCACGGCGAGCGCGCGCAGCGACTCGGCCGACGTGTACAGGATCGTCGCGAGCCTGGCCCGACCCGCGTCGCTGTCGTCCTTGGCCACCTTCCACGGCTCCTGCTCCGTGATGTAGCCGTTGACCAGCTTCACGTAGCCGAAGATCGCGTCCAGGCCGGCCTGGAAGTCGAGCGCGCGCATCTTGTCGTCGGCGAGCGAGACGGTCTGGATCAGCGCGCTGTGCAGCACACCCTCGGCGTCGCCGTCGGCGGTCGAGGCCGGCAGCGCGCCCTCGAAGTACTTGCCGACCATGGCCGCGACGCGCGACGCCAGGTTGCCGAAGTCGTTGGCCAGCTCGGAGGTGTAGCGCGCGGAGAAGTCCTCCCACGAGAACGACCCGTCCTGGCCGAACTGGATCGCCCGCAGGAAGTAGTAGCGGTAGGCGTCCACGCCGAAGTGGTCGGTGAGCTGCTGCGGCGAGATGCCGGTCAGGTTCGACTTGCTCATCTTCTCGCCGCCGACCATCAGCCAGCCGTTCGCGAACACGCGGCCGGGGACCGGCAGGCTGTTCGCCATCAGCATCGCGGGCCAGATCACCGCGTGGAAGCGCAGGATGTCCTTGCCCACGAGGTGCACGTCGGCCGGGAAGGTGCTCTCGAACTTCGCCTGGTCCGCGCCGTAGCCGACCGCCGTGGCGTAGTTGAGCAGCGCGTCGATCCACACGTAGATGACGTGCTTGGGGTCCCACGGGACCGGAATGCCCCAGTCGAACGTCGAGCGCGAGATCGACAGGTCCTGGAGCCCCTGCCGCACGAAGGACAGGACCTCGTTGCGCGCCGACGCCGGCTGGATGAAGTCGGGGTTGGCCTCGTAGAACGCGAGCAGCCTCGGACCGTACTCGGAGAGCTTGAAGAAGTAGTTCTCCTCCTTGAGCATCTCCACCGGGCGCTTGTGGATCGGGCACAGTTTCTGCCCGTCCTCGCCGTCGATCAGGTCACCGGGTGCCTTGTACTCCTCGCACGCGACGCAGTACGGGCCCTCGTAGCCGCCCTTGTAGATCTCGCCCTTGTCGAACAGGTCCTGCACGAACTCCTGGACGCGGTCGGTGTGCCGCTTCTCGGTCGTGCGGATGAAGTCGTCGTTGGCGATGTTCAGGTGTTCCCAGAGCGGCTTCCACGACTCGGTGACGAGCTTGTCGCACCATGCCTGCGGGGTGACGCCGTTCGCCTCGGCCGTGCGCATGATCTTTTGACCGTGCTCGTCCGTGCCGGTGAGGTACCACACCTTCTCGCCGCGCTGACGGTGCCAACGGGTGAGCACATCGCCTGCGACGGTCGTGTAGGCGTGGCCCAGGTGCGGGGCGTCGTTCACGTAGTAGATGGGCGTCGTGACATAAAACGCCTTCTCGCGCTCGCCCGCAGTGTGTTCAGTGGTTCCAGTGGCCGCCATACCGGAATCCTACGGCCGGCGCGGCGACGCCCGCCCCCGAGTATCCGGTGGGCGGGCGTCGCCGGGCGTCGCGTCCCGGCAGGGGGGTGCGGCGAGTGCTCGGTGGGGTGCTCAGGCGGGCCGGTGCAGGGACGGCAGGTGCCAGCGCGTGTTCGAACGCGGCGTCGGGACCTTCGCGGGCTCGACGGGCTTGGCGGCCTTCGCGGGCTTGGCGGCCTTGGCGGCCCTGGGAGTCGCGGGGCGGGTCATCGACGCGACCCGACCGGACCGGAGTATGCGCAGCCGCGTGCCGTCGCAGTGCTCGCACGTCGGCGCCGTGAACGGGGACGGAACACGCGCCCCCTCCGAGTAGTAGACGTAGTGCCGATCCCCGTGCAGGTCGGTCGCGTGGTGGATTTCGTAGACGCGTTCCCAACCGCGACCACAGGACATGCAGACGAACGCGTACGCCTCGTGCACCACCGTCGGATTCTCCATGACGACCTCCTCACACGGGATGACCCAGCGACTCGTTCGAAAGGTCGCCCGTGACCGGTATCCATGGAATGCCCGGAACCCCGTCTCCCGTATCGGTCCAGCCCGTTACTTGACGGCTGCCACTACGGAATATGGAGAATCCGGGAGACTCGTCACTCGATCGAGTGCAGTGCCCTACCTACTCGTTGCCCGCGCTTGACCCTGCCGAATCGCCGTGAAGCGGGTCGGGCACGACGCGCGTCGACCGATCGACCACCGATCGCGCCGCCCCGCTCGTCGAGCCTTCCTCGCGCTCCCGAGCCTTCTTCGTACTCCTCAAGCCTTCTCCGTACTCCCCGAGCCTTCTCCGTACTCCTCAGGCCTTCTTCGCCGCGACCACCGCGTCGAAGACGACCCGCTTGGGCACGCCGACCTCGGCCGCGACCGCCGCGATCGCCTCCTTGCGCGGTTGCCCGGCCGCCTCGCGTCCGGCCACGCGCGTGACGAGTTCGTCGGGCCCGATCTCTGACGGGTCGGCCGGCGGCGCACCGGTGACCACGACGGTGATCTCACCGCGTACGCCCGGCTTCGCCCACTCGGCGAGGTTCGCGAGGGTGTCCCGGCGAACCTCCTCGTAGGTCTTGGTCAACTCGCGGCAGACCGCGGCCCGGCGTTCGTTGCCCAGCGCCTCGGCCATCGCGGCGAGCGACTCGGCCAGCCGATGCGGCGCCTCGAAGAAGACCATCGTGCGCGGCTCGGCCGCGAGGTCGCTCAGCCGCCGGGCCCGCTCACCGGCCTTACGCGGCAGGAACCCCTCGAAACAGAACCGGTCCACCGGAAGCCCGGAGAGCGCGAGCGCGGTCAGTACGGCGGACGGGCCCGGCACCGCCGTGACCCGGATGCCCTCCGCCACCGCCGCCTCGACGAGGCGGTACCCCGGGTCGGACACCGAGGGCATGCCGGCGTCCGTGACCAGGAGCACCCGCTTGCCGTCACGCAACGCCTGGACCAGCTCCGGCGTACGCCCCGCCTCGTTGCCCTCGAAGTACGACACCACCCGCCCCGGCACATCCACACCGAGCGCGCCGGCAAGTCTGCGCAGCCGCCGGGTGTCCTCGGCGGCCACCACCTGGGCCGCGCCGAGTTCGACGGCGAGGCGCGCGGGCGCGTCCGTCACGTCGCCGATGGGGGTGCCGGCGAGTACGAGTACGCCGCTTACGGGGATGTCCTGTTCGTGTTCCACTCCGCCATCCTCCCCTTTCCCCGACCACCCGCGGCTCCGGCGTCAATAACATGCAGGGGTGACGAGTGAC
Source organism: Streptomyces sp. SID3343 (assembly GCF_009865215.1). Classification (GTDB taxonomy): domain Bacteria; phylum Actinomycetota; class Actinomycetes; order Streptomycetales; family Streptomycetaceae; genus Embleya. The sequence goes on from NZ_WWJX01000035.1 coordinate 7,294, forward strand.
GTGGCGACCGACGAGCCGACCCGAACGCAACCCGGAAAGGGTGCGACGGAGTCCCCGAGCACCACCGGGGCCGCCCGTCTGGAGCCCCGGGGGTGGGCCTGGTCACTCGCCCGATTCGGCTACCGGGCCCGACCGACGACGCCGCTGCGCGAGCGGCTCGTCCCGTCGTATACCGACAACAGCAAGTACACGGGCGGCGGCTGGCTGCCGTGCATCCTGGTCATGCTGCTGGCCGGCTTCATCCGGTTCTGGAACCTGGGCAAGCCGAAGGCGGTGATATTCGACGAGACGTACTACGCCAAGGACGCCTGGTCACTGCTCAAGCTCGGCTACGAGGGCACCTGGCCCGACAAGGTGGCCAACGACCAGGTCCTCAACGGCCAGACCGACATCCTGCAGACGCAGGGCTCCTACATCGTGCACCCGCCGATCGGGAAATGGACGATCGCGGTCGGCGAGCAGATCTTCGGACTGACGCCCTTCGGCTGGCGGTTCGCGCTCGCGGTGCTCGGCACGCTGTCGGTGCTGATGCTGTGTCGGATCGGCCGCCGGTTGTTCCGCTCGACGCTGCTGGGCTGCGTGGCCGGTCTGCTGATGGCGCTCGACGGCCTGCACTTCGTGATGAGCCGCACGTCGCTGCTCGACCTCGTGCTGATGTTCTGGGTCCTGGCCGCGTTCGGGGCCCTGCTGATCGACCGCGACGATACGAGAACCATCGCGGCGCGCATGTTCGCGTCGGGTCCCGACGCCGCGCGGGCGGCGTCGATGAAGTTCGGCCTGCGCCCGTGGCGGATCGTGGCCGGCATCTGCCTGGGCATGGCGTGCGGCACCAAGTGGAGCGGCCTGTACGTCCTCGCCGCGTTCGGCGTGCTGAGCGTGATGTGGGACGCGGGCACCCGCCGCGCGTGCGGCGCGCGCCGGCCCTACCGCGCGACGCTGCGCCACGACGTGCTGTTCGCGTTCCTGGCGACCGTGGGCGTCGCGGCCGTGATCTACGTCTGGTCGTGGACCGGCTGGTTGATGACCGACGGCGGCTACTTCCGGCACTGGGCCGACGACCGGGCAGGGCTGTCCCCGGATCACGTCCTGGGCGTCCCGCTGCCGCAGGTGAGCATGACGTGGGTGCCGGCGCCACTGCGCAGCCTGTGGCACTACCACGCGGAGATGTACTCGTTCCATACCGGCCTGGAGACGCCACATCCCTATCAGTCGAACCCGTGGAGTTGGCTGCTCCTGGGTCGCCCGGTGGCGTACTACTTCGAGAAGGTGCCCACCGGCACCGACGGCTGTACGGAGACCGACTGCTATCAGTCGGTGCTCGGCATCGGCACGCCTTTGCTGTGGTGGACCGGCGTGATCGCGCTCGGCTACATGCTGTTCCGCTGGGCCGCGCGCCGCGACTGGCGGGCAGGCGCGATCCTGTGCGGGCTCGCCGCCACCTACCTCCCCTGGATGGCGTTCCAGAACCGCACGATCTTCCTGTTCTACGCGATCGCCTTCGTACCGTTCCTGTGCCTGGCGGTGGCCATGATGCTCGGCGCGCTGCTCGGGCCGCCGGGGGCGACCGAACGACGGCGCGCGTGGGGTACGGCCGCGACGGTGGCGATCATCGCGTTGATCGCCTGGAACTTCCTGTACTTCTATCCGATCCTGAGCGGCGAGACGATCAGCCGGAGCGGGTGGCTGGACCGCATGTGGTTCAGCACCTGGATCTAGGCCGTCGCAGCCCAGTCGCAGGTCACCTCCGAGAGGCCGGTACCCATGCCCGTCACGCCTGCCACGCCCGACGTACCCGCCGCGGCTGTCACACGGGAGCAGGACATACGCCGACGGGCCATCGACGCGACCCGCGCGCTGGCCGCGGAGGGCGGCTACGACAGCGTGCAAATGCGCGACGTGGTTCGGCTGTCCAAGCTGTCCTCCGCGACGATCTACCGCCACTTCTCGTCCAAGGACCACCTGCTGGCGGCCACCCACCAGGAGTGGATCGCGGCCCTGGAACGCAGCGACGCGGCCCGCCCACACGGCGCCGACGCCGCCGAGCGCGTGTGCGCGATCCTGCACAACACGTGCCGAACCATGGCCCGCCACCCACGCCTGACCGCCGCCCTGATCCACGCCCTGGGCTCCTCCGACCCGGGCGTGGGCGACTGCCACCGCGAAATAAACCACACCATGAACACCATGCTGCGCACGGCGATCGCCGACGAAATCCCCAACGCCGACGAGTTCGTCCGCTTGCTGGGCGTCGCCTGGGAAGGCGCCCTCTTCAGCTGGGCCTTCGGCCGCATGACCATGGAAGCGGTAGAACACACGGTCACCCGCTCGGCCCGAGTCCTCCTCCTGGGCGCCGCAGCAGAAGCAGCAGCAACCGCCCGACACCCCAACGGTTGAAACCAACTCCGCCCAGCCCCCAGCGAACATCCACCCCGGCCGGCCTCTGAGGCCACCCGTCGACCGAGCCGAACACCACCCGGCCCAACCGCCAAAACTCAGCCCGCCCGGCGAAACTCAGCCCGGCCGGCGCTTGAGGCCACCAAGCCAACCCACCACCCAACCCGACCAACGAATATTCAGCCCGGCTGGCGTCTGAGGCCAACCAAGCCAACCCACCCCCCAGCCCGCCCGGCGAATATCCAGCCCGGCCGGCGTTTGAGGCCACCCGTCGACCGAGCCGAACACCACCCAGCTCAACCGCCGTAACTCAGCCCGGCCGGCGTCTGAGGCCAACCAAGCCGACCCACCACCCAGCCCGACCGGCGAAAATTCAGCCCGGCCGGCGTTTGAGGCCAACCGTCGACCCCACCCAGGCCACGGCAACGGCCACGGCCACGGCCAAAACGCTAACTGGCCTGCCGACCCGCGCTCTCGGACGCGACCCTCACCACACCGGCACCGACCACCCCCGCGCCAGCCACGCCGGAACCCGCCACACCCGCGCCGGCCACGCCGGAACCCGCCACACCATCCAACGGAGCCAACTCCGGCCGCTTGGCGGTGATGTTGTCCCCGGACGACTGCCCCCGCAGCCGCCGCCCGATCCACGGCACCAGATGCTCCCGAGCCCAATGGACGTTCTCCAGCCGCGCCGCCCCGGCCGTCAACGCAACGTCCTCCGCAGGCCACGGCGCGTCCGGATCACCATCAAGACCGAGCGCCCGCCCGACCTTGAGCGCGACCCGGTCGTGCCCCTCGGGCGACAGGTGCAGCCGGTCCTCGCTCCAAGCCCGCCGATCGTGCAGCGACGTAAGCGCCCACATGTCCGCCACCGGGCACTCGTACCGATCCGCGATGGCCCGAAGATGCTCGTTGTACGTGGCGACCTTCCCCCGGATCAGCCGCAGCACCGGCACCCACCGCGTATCGAACCCCGTGAACACCACCACCCGAGCCCCGGCGGCCGTCAACGCGGCGACAGCCTCCTCATACTCCGCAGCGAGCCGATCGGGATCACTCCCGGGCCGCAACACATCGTTGCCACCCGCACACAACGTCACCAGATCCGGATGGGCCGCAATCGCCAGCGGCACCTGCTCCTCGACGATCTGATGCAACACCTTGCCCCGCACCGCGAGGTTGGCGTACCGCAACCCGGGCCGTTCCTCCGCCAACCGGGCGGCGAACCTGTCCGCCCACCCGAGGTAGATGCCATCGGGCCCCGGATCGCCCACTCCCTCGGTGAAGCTGTCCCCGACAGCCACAAAAGAGTCGATCCCCGAAAGGTCCCCGCGTGAATTCACTACCTCGGCCATGTCACCCGATGTTGGCACCGCACACCTCGCCTACGCGACCGTAATAAACTGCCTGAACACACTCCGTCACGATGGCCGCGCCCGGCCGACCGAGCCGAGACGCGCCTTCAATGTTCAAGGTCGGCTCGACGCCCCGCATTCCTCGCGAAGGCAAAGAACGAGCCGGCTCCCGCCCGCACGGGATGGCCGCTTCAACCCACATCGTCAAGCACGAGACGAAGCCTGCAGTGCTCGGAGTGCTCCGCCCGCTGCCGGGCACCGCAAGCTTCTGCAGGGGCTACAGCAAATGGTCGGCCTTGCCCGCCTTGACGTCCCGGATGAGCACACGCAGTGCCTCCATGGAGTCGGTGAGGTACAGATCCTCCTGGCCATCCACAGCGATGTACGCGTTCCCCTCGGCGTCGGTACCCAGGCGGAAGCAGTTGTTGCCCTCGCCGCAAAATGGAGCTTCCCAAGTGATGTGAGGCATTCGGTTTCCTTAGAGCTGACGGGCAATAGTGTGGATAAAGTCACGCGACTTCTCGGGGGTCAGCAAGCCTGAGCCATCCAATCCGGATGTGCGCGGTACTTGGCGAGTTGAGCGTCGGCGTGGGTGAAGTCCGGACCGTGTGCCGAGTCGAGCTGCACAGTGTCGAGTCGAGGAACGACGCCTTCTGCGCAGAGGAGTGCGTGGCCTGCCCCCGGGAAGGCACCGCAGCCGACAGGGATGACGCGTAGCGTGATGTGCTCACGCTCCGACGCGGCGCAAAGATGCTCGAGTTGGATTCGGGTGACCGTGCGCCCGCCGAACTCCATGCGTAGGGGCGCCTCGTGGATGTACCCCACGTACGGGCGCAACGTGGTCCCTTCCAAGAAGCGCTGTCGTGCCATTCGGTGATTCACCCGCAGTTCGATCTCCAGTCGCGACACCGGTGGAAGGACGGCGCCGAACACCGCCCGGGCGTACTCATCGGTGTGTAGCAGACCCGGTAGATGCACGGTCTGGGCGGTATGCAACCGCGCCGCGTGCCACTCCAGTTCCGCAATGTCGAGCAGTCCCGGCGGGAGAGCGCCGCGATACTCCTCCCACCATCCACGCTCCTGGCTCCCGGCCATCGCCACGAGGGCATCGACGTAAGCGGCCTCTGCGCATTCGTAGTTGCTCGTGAGGGTTCGTACCCGGTCAGGGCCGATCGCACGAACACCCGACTCCATGTTGGAGATCTTCGTACGGTCCAGCCCGAGCAACGCAGCCGCATAGTCGGTAGTCACCTCTACCCGGGCGGGACGTGGCGTCCGAGGGTCTCCATCGACTTGGGTAGCCTCCATCGACCGGATTCCCGGCCACCGGCGTGACGAGCGACTCCCTTATATCGGGTCTGGCACCTTTCGATGCCTCGCCCACCCGTCCACGATGGCTCTCCGGCCGGTCGAGCCCCAAGCAGTACCGGCACCGCAATCCGACAGGAGTGAAACAAGGCGATGCAGACCGAGACGGAGCGCCATTTCCACCGCGATGTGACCGAGGGCTTCGCTGCCCTCGGACGTGAAAGCCGTTACCGAGCCCAACGCTTCGCGGGAATGGTGAGCGAGGCAGGGGCGGTGGCAACGGCCCGACAGTTACTCGGCGCATCCGGCACCTCGCGGGGATTCACCATCCTGTGGGAGATCCAGCGGCTGGATCGCAGCGTGGAAGCGTGGTGTTTGTTGCCCTGGTACCGAGGCTTGTTCGACGAGGAGCGTCTTGAGTCGGCCAGACAGCGACTGAAAGACCACGGCTTCGACGTGGACACGTTCCTCGCAGCCGCCGCGCAGAATCCACCCGCGTGGACGCTCGGGCTTCCTGAACCGTCGGACGGGTCGTAGCGCCGGCTGCCGAACGAACGTCACGATATGACGAAAGCCCCGCCGGGTGGGACCGGCGGGGCTTTCGTGCTGTGTGGACCTGTGGGGATTTGAACCCCAGACCCCCTCGATGCGAACGAGGTGCGCTACCAGACTGCGCCACAGGCCCAACGAGGAGAAACATTACCACTTCCGGCGGGTGCCTCTGCACGGGGTTTCTCACTCGTTGACGGCGCGGCGCCACTCGTGTTCGTACATCGGGAGCGAGTCGACCGATGCGCCGTACGCGGCGCGGGTGTCCTCGGCGTATTGGTCGAACAACGGGGTGGGCGGGTGGAGGTCGGCGGCGGGTTGGGGGTCGGGGACTGCGTGGATCTGGGGGCGCTCCGGCTCCTCCTCGACCTCGCCGCGCGGGACGACCGGGGCCGTCACGTAGGTCGGCAGGGGTACCGGGACCGGGTCCCACGCGTCGCGGTCGTGGGTGCCGGCGCCGGTGGCCAGCTCGGCGATCCACTCGGCCAGGGCGGGTTCCTCGGCCGCGCGCTCACGCTTGCGGGCGGTACCGGGCGAGGCGGGGCGCG
>NZ_WWJX01000365.1 GCF_009865215.1 Streptomyces sp. SID3343
CTACATCCCCACGTGGGAAGGATTTCTCTACCTGGCCACGGTCATCGACTGCCACAGCAAAGCAGTTGTCGGTTGGGCCATGGCCGACCACTTCAAGACCTCCCTGATATCGTCGGCCCTGGACATGGCCGCGAAACGGATACGCATCGAACCGGATGCCGTCTTCCACTCCGATCGAGGCAGCAACTACACCTCCGAAGAGTTCGCGACGGTGCTCGCAGGGCACCGAATGAGGCAATCCGTCGGCCGCACCGGCGTCTGCTGGGACAACGCCATGGCCGAGTCGTTCTTCGGAGCCCTGAAGAACGAATGGCTCCACCGATACGTCTTCACCACACACGCGAAAGCACGCGGCGAAGTCGTCCGATACATCGAAGGATTCTACAACCGCCGACGCCTCCACTCGGGACTCGGCTATCGCACACCCCACGAAGTCCTGCATCCCAAGCGGGAATTGAAACTCGTGGCATAACAAAGACAGCAATTAACCTGTCCGGAAAACGCGGGGCTCCTCAACTGGAGGTGACGCTGCTCGTGCACGAGACGCCGGGTGGCTTGCCTGCCTTAACCCGGGCATACGCGCTCGCGAGCGCGCTGTCGCCACTCGCGGATCGGCATCCGAACTTCGCGCGCTTGATCGGGGGTTGGTACGTGGGCGCGCGGCGAATCCCGCTGGACGGTGGCGCGTCGGCACCCGGGGCCGGGTATTCGGGGGCCGGATACTCAGGAGAGGGGCGCACGGGAACCGGTGGCGGACGGTGGCGGAAGCTACGGGGTGACGTTGGGGGATGATCCCGGCCTGGATGGGCCGTTCCGGATCGGGGCGTCGGCTACCGGGACTTCGTCGGAGTGGTCTGCGCCGTTGCCTTCGGATTCGGTGTTGGATTCGGCATCGGGTCGGTCCTCGGGTCCGTCTTTCGGGCCGACGCCGACGCCGACGCCGACGCCGACGCCGACGCCGACGCCGGCGGGCGGCCAAAGGTTACGGCGAGTCAGGTCTTGGCGTGGCGGCGGCGGACGGGGGCTCCGCGGACCGGGGTCGGGCTGCGTTCGGCTTCCGGACCGGGGTTGGATCGTGGCTCCGAGTGTGGTTCGGGGCGGGGCGTGGGGCGGGTGTCGATCCGGGGCTCGACGCGGGTTCCGGGCGGGGGCTTCGGGTGCGCGGCGGGATCGACGATCTCCTGCATACGCTCCAGGTGGGCGCGGGCGCTCTCCAAGCCGCGATTTCCCGGGCCGGGGACGCGTTGCCGCATCGCCACGACGGTCGGGCCGAGGCGTACCGACTCGCGGGCGTCCGCCACGCGCAGCCAGACCTTGAGGGCGTTGTCGGCGGCGGCGATCGTACTCGGGTGGTGCGGCCCGACGGCGGTCGCGCCACGTTCGGCGACCTGGCAGTAGATCAGAACGGCGTCGGCGATTCGGCCCAGCCCCGCGCCGACGAAGGCCAACATGGCTTGCGCGTCGAGGGTGCCGGGATGGTCGGGGCCGACCAGGTTCTCCATGCGCATGCTGAGCTGGGCGGCCTTCTCCCACGCCTCCATGCCACGACCGGTGTCGGCGGCGTGGCGGATCGCGGCGAGTTCGTTCCAGTATGTGGGCAGTACGTCCACGGGGCGGACCAATGCGCCCGAGGCGGTGGCGCCCTGCGCGAGCGCGCGGCGGGCGGGGGCGGGGTTCACGGCCGCGGTCCTACCGAGTACCGACATCGAGATCGGCGCGCCCGGTCCGATCCGCCGTCGCGCGGCGAGGGCTGCGGGCAGCTGGGTCGGGCCGC
>NZ_WWJX01000366.1 GCF_009865215.1 Streptomyces sp. SID3343
CCACCACCCCACCGAAACGCGAGCACCGCTCTCGATACAGATCGCCGCTCGCATCCCACAAACCACCTACGCCATGCCACGCCCAGCCCGAAGCGCGAGCACCGCTAGCTCTTCCCTTCAGTCCGCCTCTCGCGGGTCGCGACCGCTCCCCTCCCACGTCGGCACCACCGCACCGAAACGCGAGCACTGCTCTTGATGCAGTCCGCCGCTCTCATCACGAAGCGCCGCCCGCCCCGCTACCACCCGTCCGAAACGCGAGCACCGCTCGTGCCACAGATCGCCGCTCTCGTCCTGGAACGCCGCTCTGCCCTGCCGCTCCCGGGCCCGAAACGCGAGCGCTGCTCTCGTTTCGGGCCGCCGCTCTCATCACTACGCCCCGCCCCGCCCCGTCCCGCCTGGTCCGGCCCCTACCAATCCGGCCCCCGCCCGGCTCCGGAAGCCGCCCCG
>NZ_WWJX01000367.1 GCF_009865215.1 Streptomyces sp. SID3343
GCGCAGTTCGGGGCCGCCGAGCACGGTGCCCAGGACGGTGCGCCGGGACGCGGCGGCGGCGACCGCCTCGAACGGGGCGGGCGGTGCGACGGGGGCGTCCGAGCTGAACGCGAAGGACGTGCCGGCGGCGGCGAGCAGACCGCTGGGGTTGTAGCGGTGGCCGAGTTCGCCGAGGGCGGTGATCGTGCCGTCGCCGGTGCGCAGGTGATGCTGCGGCTGGAGGCACGCGTGTACGCCGAGGTCGCGCATGCGGGCGATCTCGTCGTCGGTGGGCAGGCCGCAGTGTTCGACGCGGTGCCGCGGGTCGGGGCGCGGGGTGTCCGCCTGGGCCTTCTCGACGGCGTCGAGGACCATGCCGATGGCGTACGGGGATTGGGCGTGCGTGGCGGTCTGGAGGCCGGCGCGGTGGGCGCGCAGGACGAGGTCGGCGTACTCCGCGGGGTCGTGGTACAGCTGGCCGTGGTGGCAGCAGTCGTGGGCGTAGCCGTCGGGGAAGTACGCGGTCCAGCCGCCGAGGGTGCCGTCGGCGTACAGCTTGATGCCCTGGACGCGGAAGAGGTCGTCGCCGAGGGTGCGGGTCAGGCCCAGTTCGAGGGCGGTGTCCAGGAGCGCCGAGGTCAGATAGGCCGACACCCGCATCCGCAGCGCGCCGCTGTCCCGGCCGCGCAGATACGCCTCCAGTTCGCGGCGCGACACCTGTGCGTCGCCGACCGTGGTCACGCCGGCGGCGAGGTAGGTCTCCTGGGCGCGGAGCAGGTGCCCGCGCATGACGTCCTCGGGGTCGTCGAGGTGGAAGTTCGGCCCGTGGTTGGTGATCTTGACGCCGTCGGGGCCGGTGAGCAGGTCGCACGCGCCGTCCCACAGTTCGCCGTTGGGCGTGCCGTCGGCGAAGCGGCCGATCCGGCCGCCGGCGGGGTCGGGGAGGCCGGCGGTGATGCCGTACTTGTTCAGCGTGTACGTGTTCACCACGCCGCCGTGGCCGGACGCGTTCATCACGTAGACCTCGCGGTCGGTCGCGACGCGGTCGAGGTCGCTCGCGTACGGGTGCCTGCCTTCGGCGAGGCGGCGGTGCTCGTAGCCGAAGCCGCGCAGCGGGGTGCCCGGTCGCAGGTCGGCGGCGAAGCGGGTGAGCGTGTCGACGAGGGTGTCGATGTCGCCGACCACTTCGGGCCGCAGGTCGGCCCACGCGAGGTTTTGCCCGTACATGACGGGGTGGCTGTGCGCGTCGGTGAAGCCGGGCAGGACGGTACGGCCGGCCAGGTCGACTTCGGCGTCGACGCGGCCGAGGGCGGCGCGGGCGTCGGCGGTGGTACCGGCGTGCACGATGCGTTCGCCGCGGATGGCCAGGGCCTCGACGCGGCCGTCGGGGCCGTGGGTGTGGATGGTGCCGCCGGCGACGAGGAGGGTGCGGTCGGGGTCGACGGTGGTGCCGAGGCTGGTGCTGCTGCCGGTGGTGGTGTGGGTGGACATGGCGGGCCCTTCGACGGCTGTGGTGAGGACGATTCGTCGGCGAAATGCGCTACGCCCTGACGTTTCGTCTGCGTGAAGGTTAAGTTAATGATGAATAGATCGCCAGGGGGTCAGTGGGCAAACTTTTCGGCAGGCGTGCGAAAGCCCGGCCGACGAAACGTCGGCCGGGCTCGGGGTTCGGCGGGGTCCGGCTCGACAGGGCTCGGCTCGGGGGCTTGGCTCGGGGGCTCGGCCCGGCGGCTCGGCTCGGCTCTGCTTGGTTCGGCTCTGCTTGGTTCGGCTCGGCTCGGCTCAGCCCTCTCGGCGCGGTGATCCGAGCGGCGGGCGGTGGCCGGTCAGGCCCCGTTGAGTAGATGCGTGTCGTAGCGCTCCTTGACCATGTCCAGGTGCAACCACGTCTCCACGTCGTGCACGCCGGGCAGCGCGCGCAACTCCTCCAGGGCGGCCAACACGTCGTCGGTCGACTCGCCGCCGACCGTACCGACCAGGTCCGCACGCCCCACGCACGCCGCGACGAACTGGACCCGGTCGTGGGCGGCGATCCGTTCGACGGTCCCGCCGGGTCCGGCCGCCGCGGCGGGGTCGGTCAGGCGCAGCGCGAAGCCGGTGAGTTGGCCGAGTCCGAGCATGCCGGGGCGGACCAGGGCCACCACGCGAAAGACGCCGGCGTCCAGCAGGCGCAGCGTGCGGGCGCGGGTCGCGCCGGGCGACAGGCCGATGCGCTGCGCGAGTTCGGCGAACGGCATCCGCCCGTCGGGCTGGAGTGCCTCCAGGATCACGCGGTCGATCCGGTCCAGGTCGAGCGGGTCGGGTTCGTCGGCGGGAGTGTACGGGTCCTTGACCACGCGGGTGTAGGGCGCGACGTCGACGGCGCGCACCCCGGGCAGCCTGCCCACCTCGGCCACCGCCGCCGCGAGGGACGCGAAGCTGTCCGTGCGCAGCTCGGCCACCACGGGCGCCCGCCCCGCGGTCATGGTCACGAATACCGACTCGGGAAGCCCCGCGACGGCGCGGGCGACGGGGGCGGCGGGGCCGTCCACGCCGATCGCCATGTGCGCCATGGTGGTGCGGCCGAGCACGAGCGGATGGACCACCCCGACGATGCGCACGAGGCCGGCGTCGAGCAGTCGCTGCACCCTGGCCCTGGCGGCCGCCCGGGAGAGGCCGACCCGGCCGGCGAGGGCCTCGTAGGTGAGCCTGCCGTCCTCCTGTAGCGCGTGGACCAGGTCCAGATCGGTACGGTCCAGTTGCACGGCGTGACTCCTTCGGGCTCCGAACGGCAGTTTGTCACAGGCCGGGCGGGGGTCGATCCGGGTCGGCCCGGCCGGTCGACCGCGTCCCCCGCCGGACGGGTCAGGGCGTACTCCCGCCCCGGCGGAGCGTTCCCATCCATCCTGTGCGTTCCCATGTGTGGACGGCGGGTCGATACTCGGGAGGGTCCGTACGCTCACCGACCGAGGAGAGCTCGTGCGCAAACATCGCAGGAACGACGGCGGCCACACCGGTACGACTCCCCCGCGCGATCTGCCGGGCGGACCCGAACTCGCGTCGCGCGCGAGCGCCTTGACCAAGACGTTCGGCGTCGACGACACCCGCGTCACAGCCGTGGACGCGGTCGACATCGGCATCGAACGGGGGCGCTTCACCGCCGTCATGGGGCCGTCGGGCTCGGGCAAGTCGACCCTGATGCACTGTCTGGCCGGCCTCGATTCGGTGACCAGTGGTCACATCTGGGTCGGCGATACCGAGATCACCGCGCTCAAGGACAAGGACCTCACCCAACTGCGCCGGGACAAGATCGGTTTCATCTTCCAGACGTTCAACCTGCTCCCGTACCTCACCGCGATGGAGAACATCGTGTTGCCGATGTCCATCGCCCACCGCAAACCGGATCAGGGCTGGCTCGACCAGGTCGTGGCCACTTTGGAGATCGGCGACCGGCTGCGCCACCGCCCCTCGCAGATGTCCGGCGGTCAGCAGCAACGCGTCGCATGCGCACGGGCGTTCGTGGGCCGCCCCGAGCTCATCTTCGCCGACGAGCCGACCGGCAACCTGGACTCGCACGCGGGCGCCGAGGTGCTCGGCGTACTCCGCCGCAGCGTCGACGAACTACGCCAGACCGTGGTCATGGTCACCCACGACCTGGTCGCCGCCTCCTACGCCGACCGCGTCGTCTTCCTCGGCGACGGCCACATCGTCGACGAGATGCACACCCCGACCCACGAACGCGTCCTGGAACGCATGAAGCGCTTCGACGCCACCACCCGTACGACCTGACCCGCGAAGCCGGCGCAGGCGGCGGGGCGTTGGGCGGGCTCGGTGGGCTGCCGACCGGCGGCGGCCCCG
>NZ_WWJX01000368.1 GCF_009865215.1 Streptomyces sp. SID3343
CCGAGCCGCCGGCGCTCTCCGCCGTGACCTCGTCGAGGCCGGGAGCCGGCGTCGACCGACCACGCACCTCCCACCCCGCCACGTCGTCCAGTGCCCCCGCATCGGCCACGGACGAGCGATCCCCACCGCCGAACACAACCCCTGCGACGGAGCCACCGGGCCCATCTGAGGCGGCCTCACGAGCGGCCGCGGCCGGTGTCGACCGACCACGCACCTCCCACGCCGCCACCCCATCCGGACCCTGGGCGCCAAGCGCGCGGGAGCGATCCCCACCGTCGAACACATCCCCTGTGACCGAGCCGCCGGCGCTCTCCGCCGTGACCTCGTCGGGGCCGGGAGCCGGCGTCGATCGACCACGCACCTCCCACGCCGCCACCCCGTCCGGACCCTGGGCGTCAAGCGCGCGGGAGCGATCCCCACCGCCGAACACACCCCCTGCGACCGAGCCGCCGGGCCCATCCGAGGCGGCCCCGTAGGGGTCTGAGGCCGGTGTCGACCAGTTGGGCGCCCCCCACGCCGGCGTTCCGTCCGGATCTGGGGTCTCGAACGCGAGCGAGCGGTCCGGGACTTCGTACGCACGATGAGCGACCCAGTCGCCGACCCCCTCGCCGGCGGCCTCGTCGGGAGCCGCAGGCGGTGTCGACCGGCCACGCGCCTCCCGCGCTGCCATTCCGCCCGGAGCCTCGGCGTCGGTCGCCCGCGGGCGGTCGTGGCTCTCGTACGCATCGCCTGCGACCCGGTCGCGGGAGCCATCCAAGGCGGCCTCGCGGGGTGGTGCGGGCGGTGTCGACCGGCCGCGCGCCTCCCGCGCCGGCTCCTCGTCCTGCCCTTGGGCGTGGGAAGCGGGCGAGCGGTCCGGGCCGTCGTAGTGACTGCGTTCGACCCGGTCGCCGGCCCCATCCGGGGCGGCCTCGTCGGGGGCCGTGGGTGGTGTGGAACGTACATCCCACCCTGGCACGCCACCGACGGCGCCCGTGTCGGACGCGGGTGGGCGGTCCCAGCCCCTGTGCGCATCGCCTACGACCTGTTCACCGGCGCTCTTCGCGGCGGCCTCGTCGGAGGCCGCGGTCGGTGGTGTCGACCGGCCGGACGCCTCCCACGTCGGTACCCCGGGCAGAGTCTTTGTTTCGGACGCGGGCGGGCGGTCGTGGCTGTCATGCGTACCGTCTGCGACCCGGTTGTCGGAGCGATCCGGGCCGGCCTCGTCGGGGGCCGTGGGCGGTGTCGACCGACTACGGGGTTCCCACGGCGGTGGCGCTCCCACGGGGGAGGCGCCGCCGCAGGGTGGCAGCCGCGTTTCGCCGGCGGATGCGGGGTCCATGTCCGGGGTGCCGGAGATCGCGTGCTCCGGGGATTGTGGTGGCCGGCCGCGAACCCCCCGCGTCGGCCACCGTCCGAGAGGGTTGGTGTCGGACGCGGGTGGCCGGTCCACGCTGTCGTGCGCACTGCCGATGATCCGGTTGCCGGAGCCTCTCGGTTCGGGCTCGCCAGGGCGGGTGGACAGCGTCGATCCGCCGCGAACTCCCCGCGCCGGCGGCGCGCTCGGAGAGGCGGTGTCGGGTGCGAGGGGGCGGTCGTTGTCGTCGGTTGTACGGCTCAGGCGCGGGTCGTCGGTGTCCGGCTTCGACGACCCTGTCGGCGGGCCGGGCACTCGCTGTCGGGGGTCGGTGTCGGCCGAGGGTGTGCTGCGGCGCAGGATGTTCGGGGCAGTGGAAGAGGTGGTGTGCGAGTCGGTCGGGTTTCGTCGCGAACGTTCGAATTCAGGACCTGGCTCGTGCGTTTCGACGTCCGCCAGCGAACCCCCATCCGCAGTGGGGCCCGACTCCGCTGCACCGACCGTGTGATCAGCAGGCCGTACCTCCTGTTCGGGCCCCGACGCGGAATCGACGTTCGTGGAGTGATCCGAGTCCCGCGCGTCGAGTGTGGGGTCCCCGACTTCGGCAGCGGCCGATTCGGCTTCGGCACGTGCCGCCGCTCGCCTCGCTCGGCTTCGGCGGCGCCACCCGGGCTCGCTGTCGACCGGTGTGCCGGCTCCCCGCGTACGGGGGTCCTCGCGGTCGACTTCGATGCGCTCGACTCCGCGCGTGTTCCGAGATCGTCGTCGCCCCATCCGGCTGCCTCCGGTGGGCGTCGCGTTCCCGGCGTCGGCGGAGACGTTCGAATCCGGGTTCGGGCCCCGGTCGACGGCCGGCCGGGCCTCGAAGCGCACATCGAGCCGGCCGTCCGTGGTGATCAGCCTGTTCTCAGTGGTGCCTGAATCCGGACGGGCTTCGGTGCGCTTCGCTGCATGAGCGGCCTGAGTCGGCTGCCGCCGCTGTCCGGAGCCGTCCACCCGGGCGGGCATCGAGTTCTCGGCGTCGACCGAGGCGTCCCCATTCCGATCCGGATCCGGATTCGCGTCGACCTCGATGGCCGACCCGGACTCGAAGCGCCGGGCCGGGTCCACTGCTCGGTCTCTCCGCCGTCCGAGGCGGCCGTCGCCGATGATCCGTTCATTCTCGTCCTCGCCCTCCTCCTCGGGAGCGGCAGCGGCGGGCGTGGACGCTTCGGCTTCGGCGCGCTCCGCTGCTCGCCGTGCTCGGCTTCGCCGGCGCCGGTCCGTCTCCGCCGTGGACGTGAAGATCGGGTCCTCGACGAAGGCCGGCAATTCCGGGTCCACGGTGCGGTCGACGGCCTCCGCGGGACGCGTGTTCCGGCCCTTGCGGCGTCGGCGTCGGCTGCCACCGAGCCGACCGGTGGCGGGGACTTCCCGGGGGCCGGTCGTGCGTCGGTGTCGTCGGACGGGGCGAGCGCTGTCGGTCGTCGGTGGAGCCGGTTCGGCGCCGAGGCCGTGGGTGGCGGCCGGCGGCCCGGGGTCGGTGACACCCGGGCGCGACCCGTTCGCCCCCACCGTGTCGGGGCCCGAATCGTCGACGGGTGGGCCCAGTCCTTCCCGGGCCGCCCCCCGGCGACGGCGACCCCGGCCCTGGCCCCTGCCTCGACCCGGATTCGCGGGCCGATCGGTGCCGGTCTCACCACGCGTCGGTTCACGCGCCGCAGGAACCCCGGCCGATCGAGCAATCTCGTCGTCGGACGCCACGTCGCGTACGGGAGCGGACCAAAATCGCCACGCGGTCCATCGCCGCCGCCGGGTGGTCGGTTCGGCCGCGACGTCGGCGAAGTCCGCTTCCACGTCGCCGGGTTCGACCCGGCGTCGCCGCCCGGTCGGCGCGGGCCGGACCCTCGCGTCGCGTAAGCATTCGTCCCCGGGCACGATCGATCGCCGTCCCGACCCACCCGCAGCACGCTCGGCGGGCGGGCTGTCGTCGGCTACCGGCGCGGTATCCGTTCCCCCATATCCGGCGCCAAGGGGAGAAGGCAACCCACCGTCACCCCACACCAATCTCCGTCGCGGTCGGCCCGGCTCGGCGGTGTCGTCGGATCCCGCTTCAGGTACGTCGTTCATCGGCCGTCCCCTTTCGGCCTCGGCACATCCGCCAGGCCTCGCCTTGCTCTCGGAGCCCTCGGGCAGGCGACATGCCTCCGGCAAGCCCCGCGCCCCTGGTGCATCCTGTGTCGGCGGCCGTCCTCGCGTCGTCGGCCACCCCGTAGCCCGGGTCGTGCCGGCAACGCGGTCCGAATGCGACCCGGCGCCCGCCCGACCGCACCATCAAGTCCACCCCGGCCCCACACCACGCCCACGTGCCCAGTCACCCGTCGCCCTTCCGGCCCTGAGCACCCGCTCCACCCGTGCCTCCGGCGAACTCCGTGCCCTTGCTGCATCCCGTGTCGGCGGCCGTCCCTACCGTGTCGGCCACCCCGTAGCCCGGGTCGTGCCGGCAACGCGGTCCAAATGCCCAACGCTTCGACCGGCGCCCACCCGACCGCACCGTCAAGTCCACCCCGCACACCCCGCCCACGCGCCCGCTCACCCATCGCCCTTCCGACCCTGGGCACCCGCTCCACCCGCGCCTCCGGCAAACTCCGTCCCCTTGGTGCATCCCGTGTCGGCGGCCGTCCTTGCGTCGTCGGCCACCCCGTAGCCCGGGTCGCGCCGGCAACGCGGTCCGAATGCCCAACGCTTCGACCCGGCGCCCACCCGACCGCACCGTCAAGCCCACCCCGGCCCCCACACCCCCGCCGACGCGCCCGCTCACCCGTCGCCCTTCCGACCCTGGGCACCCGCTCCACCGGCGAACCCCGCTCCTCCGGCAAGCCCCGTGCCTTCGGCGAGGCTCATTCCTTCGGTATCTCCCGTTGCGAAGATCGCGCGGTAGGCCCGGTCGCTCCACAGTTCCGCGTGGGTGCCCACGGCTCTGATGCGGCCGGCGTCCAGCCAGGCCACGAAGTCCGCGTCCGCCGCCGCCGTTGCGCGGTGGGCGACGACCACTCTGGTGCGGCCGGTCAGGTCTCGGCGGAACGCCTCGTGGATGCGGTGTTCGGTGACCGTGTCCAGGCCGCTGGTCGCGTCGTCGAGGACCAGTACGCGGGCATCCTGCACCAACGCCCGTGCCAAGCCGAGGCGTTGGACCTCGCCGCCGGACAGGGCGAGCCCGGCGGTAGCCGTCGCGTAGCCGTCGGGCAGCCGTCGGACGAAGTCGTCGGCGTATGCCATCCGCGCCGCGTCCGCCACCGCGTCCGCTCCCGCCCCCGGCCGTCCGTACGCGAGGGCCTGCCCGACATCCGCACCAAGCAGCACCGGCCGCGGAAACGCGTACGCGACCCCGCGCCGCAACTCGCCGCGCGCCAGCCGAGTCACCACGAGGCCGTCGAGCAACACGTCGCCCTCGTCCGGTTCGCGCAACCGACCCACGAGCGCGGCCAGCGTCGACTTGCCCGACCCGGAAGCGCCCACCAGAGCCACGCACGCCCCCGGCGGCACCGTCAGGTCGATGCCGTCCAGCACCGAGCGCGTGCCGTCCGAACTGCGCACGCTCACCCCGCGGAACGTCAACTCACCGCCGCCCGGCGGCAAAGTCCGTGCCGTGCCGTACGCGGCCGGGGTTACCGCCAACAACTCGGCCGCCCGCGCGCGCCCCGCTCGGGCGTGCGCGACCCCCACGAGTGCCTCGACCTGCTCCAGGAACCCCAGCCCCAATGCCGCGTAGCCCGCCGCCGCGACCAGCGCGCCCGGCGCGATCCGCCCCTCGGCCAGCAGCCACCCCGCGACCGCCAACACGGTCAACTCGACCACCGGTGCGAGCAGCAACACCTGGGCCACCGCGCTGCGTTGGGCCCGCCACAGGCCGTGTCCCGCCGCCGACAACTCGGGCAGCGGGGCCAGGATCCGGGCGATCTCGCGGTCTCGCGTGCCACACGCGCGAATCGTCCGGGCGCCCGCGAGCGCGTCGGTGAGCCGGGCCGCGAGGCTGCCCTGTACCACCTGATAGCGCGTGAACAAGTCCGTCGCCCGGGTCATGAACAGGCGTACCACGACCAGACCCGGCAGCAATCCGCCCAGGAACGCGAGGGCGAGCCACGGATCGATCAGGGCGAGCGCGACGATCCCGCCGATCGAGGTCACGAGCGCGCCGAGCGTCCCGAGCAGCGCGGGTACCAGGCCGGCCGCGTCCGGTGCCGCGCCCACCAGACGAGACGTCACATCGCCGCCGGCAAAAGGGTTTCGCGCGCCCGTCCCCAGGTCGGTGACCTGTACCGCGAGCCGACGGCGCAACCGCGCGGTCGATTCGGCGGCGAGCCCGGGCCCGGCGATCTCGACCAGGAGCCCCGCGAGCAATGCGAGCACGAGCACGGCCACGAGCCGCAGCGTGGGCCCGGCGGCGGACTCGCCGCGTACCACGGCGTTCACGGACCCGCCGACGGCTGCGGGCAACAGCAGCGCGGCGATCGAGCCGATCGGCACGGCGAGCGCGAGCGTGAGGGTGGCACCGGGCGCGACCCGCAGGGCCGAACGCATGCCGGTGCCGGTGAGATCCGCCGGATCCGAAGCGGCTTGCGTGGCTATCGGAGCATCGGCCACAGCGTGACTCCTCGAATACACGGTTTCGATGACACGGTCCCGAACGCACGTCTCGAACGTCGAATCGCCCGGATACGGAAGCGATGCACACCCGCGTGGGCAGGGAAGCGATGCGATCACCCGGACAAGGAAGCGACGCAACTGCCCGGACACGGCAGCAACGCACACCCGCCGGAGCAGGAAAAGCAACGCACACCCGCCCCGACACGGAAGCAACGACACCCGCCCGCGAAGGGAAGCAACGCACACCCGCCCAAGCAGGGGAGCGCGCCCCAACCACCCGACGCGGAAGCGATGCACAGGCACGGATCGCGACGCGCGCGCCCACCCGGCCACGATCCGGAAAGCCCGACGCCCCGCAAGCCGTGCCCGCGCCGGCCCTTGGCCGCAGCCGTCGCGGTTGCGATGCTGTCCGCTACGCCCCGCGGTCGGGGCCACGCCCGGAGACCGGGAGCTCCTGATTCCGGCAGGAACTCCCGGTCGCGGGTCGATCCGCCGCCTACTAGCTGATCGTGAAGATCAGGCAGGTGACCAGCAGGCAGGTGAACTGACAGCCCCCACCGCCGTGGCCGCCCAGCTCGACGGACTCGGTCTCGGGGAGCTGCTGCAGGGCGGCGAGGTCGGTCTCGAGGTATTCCATGGTGTTTCTCCTTCGGATCAATGAGAACAGGAACGGATTCGAACGGTCACGAACGGATCCGGCCCCCTCCGCACCCGGATTCGGATGCGAAACCGTGCCACCACCGCGGCGGCAAACCACCCGCGGCGGATCGTGCAGGGCAGTGCCCCCCGTCGTCACACCCGACCGGTTTGCAGGAAACCGGTCAGGCGCGCGTGCAGATCGGGTGCCCCATCCCCGGTCAAGACCTCGTGGCCCAGACCGGGAAGCTCCAGGTAGCGAAAATCGGTGCCCTCGCCGCGCCCGTGTCGCAGCAGCGTGTGGCGCAGGGTTCGGGACTGGCCGACCGGGATCGTGTCGTCCCGGTCCCCGTGGACGAACAGCAGCGGCACCCTGATCCGCTCGCACACCGCGACCACGTCGCGCGGCCCGAGCTCGTCCGCGTACTCGACCTCGCCCCCCAACCGCGTCATCAGCGCGCGAACGGGCAACGACGCCTCGGCGATCAACCGCGGCCCGGACAGGAACGGCGCGACCGCGAGTGCCCGCGACCACACGTTCGGCGCGAACGCCGCCGCGAGCAACGCCAGGTAGGCCCCGTAGCTCACCCCGAACAAGGCCGGCGGCCCCAGCCCGAACGCGGCCCGCTCGGCGCCCAGCGTGCGGCCGATCGCGGTGATGTCCGCGAGGTCCGGGCCGCCCCACGCGCCGTGCAACTCGCGGGCGAACCGCGCGCCGTAGCCCGTGCTGCCACGCTGATTGGGCGCGACCACCGCGATCCCCGCCGACGCGAGCCGCTGCAACAGCGGATCGAACTCGAACCGCCACGCCGCCGCCGGCCCGCCGTGCAGCGCGAGCAGTACGTGCTCGGCCCCGCGCCAGTCGGGCCCGCCGTAGACGATCGATTCCACCGGCCCCGTGCCGCCGACGAGCAACTCCAAGTGCGCGGGCCGCCAGGTCGGCCGGTCCGCGCCGTCGAACCCGATGAACGGGCCGGGCTCGCCGTCCTGACGCCACGAGCCCGGCTCGTCCGGGTCCAGGCGAGCCAGGCAACCGGGCCGATCCGGCGCGGAGAACGGGATCCGCAACCCCGGCCCGGTCCACCGGCCGACCGCGCCCAGGCAGCCCTCCGGCGTCGCCACCTCCGTCATCGTGCCGTCCTCGGGGGCCCACACCGCGAGCCGCGACGTCGCGCCACGATCCAGCTGGAGGGCGACCCGCCGACCGTCCGGCGCGATCGCGATCGGCCGAATCTGCGCGTCCGGCACGTGTACGACCTCGGGGAAGCGCACCTGCCCCGGGGGCTGCGCGCGATCGGCGGGCAGCCGGATCCAGCCGAGCCGATCCGATCCCGGCGCGTCGCTCGCGATCACGAGCAGCCCGCCGACCGGATCGCACAGCAGCAACCGGTCGTTGCTCTCGTCGGTCAGTTCCAGGAACGGCCGCACCGTCGCGGTGTCCAGGTCGAGCGCGACGGTCTTGATCCGCCCGCCCCGTACCTCGTCCACGGCGAGCCGCCGCCCGCCCGGATCGAGCCAGACTCCACCGCTGTACAGGCCCGACAACTCGGCCACGGCGTCGAGACGGCCGTCCTCGCGGACCAGCCACACCGTCGTCGACGGCGTCGTGTCGGCGCCGAGCGCGATCGCGAGCGCGTCGGAGCCCGGATAGGGGATCAGGCGCAGGCCGGGCAGGCGGACCGTGGTCAACAGCCGTTCGCTGCCCGCCTCGTCCGCCTCCAGGATCGCGATGTCGTGTCGCCCCGGTTCGTGCCGGCACACCAGCACCCGCCCGTCGGGCAGCGCGAGCAACTGCGTGTGCAGGCGCTCGCCGGCACCCGTCCCCACCGGCAGCCCGCCGCTCGCGCGCCCCGGAAGCAGTGACCACGACTCGACCCGCCACGTGCCGTCGCCCGGGGTGGCCAGGCACGCGGCGTGTCCGCCGTCGGTCGAGAACGACCAACTGATCCGCCGCAGCGGCCGAGTCGTCACCATCGTGTTCACGCGTCCTCCCCGTCCAGCCACAGCCGGGCGCCGCCGTGGCCGAGCCGCAGCAGGAACCCGACCACACCCGCCGTGCCCGTCCCGTACGAGGCCGACGTGCCGATCGCGGTCTCGTCGGCCGGGACCCGCAGGCCGTCGATCAGCGCGGTACGCGCGCGCAGTTGCTCCGCGAGCTCCTCGGCCCAGGCGCGATAGGTCACGTCGCCGAGCGACTCGGCGAGGTCGAGCAGGAACTCGCCGTTGCCGGCCAGTCCGTGGCATGTCGTCGTCCCCGAGTGCCACCGGGCCCGCCGCACCGCGGCGCCCGCCTGCTCGGCGAGTTCGCGGTGCCGCGGGTCGCCGTCCGCGCTCCACAACCGGATCAGGAAGGTGCCCACGCCTGCGGCACCGTTGCACCAGTACGCCAGTCGTACGCCCGCAGGATCGCCCGGCCCCTGCGGCCACCACGCGGTGTCGCCCTGCACCCGCGCGGTCCGGGCCAGTGTCCGGGCCGCGGCTTCGGCCCCGTCGAGGTAGCCTTCGCGCCCCGTTGCCCGCGCCGCGTCGAGCAGGAACGCGCCCACGCCGGCGACACCGTGGGCGAAGCCCAGATGCGCGGCGCCGGCCAACCGCGAGTCGAAGTCCTTCGGCACCGGCCACAAGGTCAGGTCGCCGGCCCGTCGGGCGGCGCCGAGCAACGCGTCGGCACACGCGACGGTGCGCTGCCGAAAGCGCTCGTCCCCGGTGGCGCGCCACATCCTGACCTGCAGGAGCCCGGCCCCGGCGGCGCCGTGGCACACGTCGGGATTGGGCCACGCGATCGGCACCCGCAGGGCCGACTCGATCGCATACGCGGCCAGTTGCTCGTCACCCAGCAGGGACGCGGCGTCGTAGAGGGCCCACGCGGCGCCCGAGCGGCCGAAGTACAGCCCCGGCAACACCACGGGTTCGGCCGCGGCCCGATCGCGCAGCCACGTCGCACCGTCCTCCACCGCGCGATGCAGCGCGTAGCGCAGCCGCGGCTCCAACGTCGTGGTGTGCGCGGCCCGAGCCAGCACGCCGAGCACGCCGGCCGCGCCGTACTGCACGCTGCACGGGTCCATCGCCGCGGCGCCCGCCGTCATCGGCCAGAGCCGGTCCACCCGGCCCGGCGTCATGGTCGCGACCAGGTGGGCGAGTCCGTCGAGCAGGACCGGGTCGTCCTCCGGCGGCTGCGGATGCGGCGGGACCTTGTCGCCCTCGGTATCGGGATGCGGCCGCGGCCCGTCGGGCTCGTCCTGCCGACCGATCAGGGCGTCACCGTCGACACCAGCTCCGCCGACACCAGCCACACCGCCGACACCAGTCACACCGCCGACACCAGTCACACCGTCGACACCAGTCGCGACTTCGACACCGGCCCCGCCGTCGACACCAATCGCGCCGACACCACCCGCGGCATCGGCACCCCCAACACCGCTCACAACATCGGCATCGACAACACCGCCGCCGACATCCGCAGCGTCCTTCCCCAGCCCCGCCACGAACGCGGCCAACCGCTCCGCCGACCACCGCGCAGGAGGATCCTCGTGCCACAGACCCCGGATCGCCGGCGCGAGCCGCCGAGCCGTCGCCCCGTGCCGCGCCGCCAAGTCCAGCCACGCGCCGAGCCGCTCGTCGGTGTCGCGACTGGTCCCCACGTCCTCTGGCAGTGCGGGGTCCGACCCGGTCGCGAGCAGGAAGAACAACCCGCCCAGGCTGTACAGATCCGCCGACGGCGCCACCGTGTGGACGCCCGCGGTCGCGCCGCGCTGCTCCGGCGCGCGATAGCCGGGTGTGCCCGCCGCGCCGGCCCGGGAGCCGATCTCGGCGGTCAGTTCGAGGTCCACCAGGCGTAGCGAGCCGTCCGGCGCGACCAACACGTTCGACGGCGACAGGTCGCGCACGACCAAGCCCTCGCCGTGCACGGTGGCCACGAGACGAACGAGCCCCTCGACGACAGGACGCGCGATCGGCCACGGCACGTCGGGATCGAGCGCGTGCTGCGACACCCATGCGCGCAACGGCACGCCGGGTACCCGCTCCTGCGCCAGGAAGATGGTCTCCGCCTCTTCCACGAGTGCGATGTGACGGGGCGTCACCCCGGTGTGGGCGAGCCGCTGCATGACGGTCGCCTCGTGGCGCAGCGCGGCGCACGCGTCGCGTCCCGAGCGGTCCACCTCGATGTGTGCGCGGGCCTGCTTGACCACGACCTCGTTGTCGTCGGTCGTGTCCTTGCCGAGGAACACGCCGCCCTTGGCCGAGTGCCGCAGCGCCGCGGTGACGGCGAACCGGCCGGCGATCAGGACGCCCGCGGGCCCCGGCGCGCCGGCTGCGGGCGTCGTCGCCCGGGCAGCCCGCTCGACGAGTGGGTCGGGCGCCCACGGCGGTGGGGTGAACCACGCCTCGCGGGTGTCGTGGACGCTGCTCCCGTCGGGGTCGGTCAACACCGCGCGGTAGCCGCCGTCGTTGCCGAGCACGGCGCGCTGGGCGAAGCCCCCGTAGCGGTAGTGCACGACGCTGCCGGGGCGACACGGGCGGTCGGACAGGATGCCGGGGCCGGTCAATTCGCGCGTCACCTCGTCGAGCGCGTCCACCAACTCGATGAACTGCTCGTCGTCGTCGGGATAGACCGTGATGAACTTCCCGGCCGAAGCCCGGTCCGCCTCACGGGAGTTGAGCATCCGCAGCCGTTCGACGTCGCCGGCGAACTTGAACGCCACCCGGCGCGGCAGCAGGACGTCGCAGACCCGGCCGAGCACGCGCGAGGCATCGCCGGTCCGTGCGCTGACGTGGATCTTCCAGCCCTGGGCCCGGGCCGCGTGGCCGGCGGGTCGCACCGTGCACCAGAAGTCGTCCGAGCGCAGATCCCAGTCGTGGACAGCCCCGTCGGCGCGACCGAAAACGCCACGATCGGGCGCATCGTGACCGAGAAGGCCACAGTCCGGTACGGCACGATCCGGTACGTCCTGATCGCGTACATCGCGCTCCGGTACATCGCGCTCCGGTACGCCGCGATCGGCCACGTCGCGGTGATGTTGCCGGGCACCGACCGCCTGTCGGTCGAGCGCCGCCCGGACGCGGTCGACCAGGTTCGCTCCCGGCGCGCCGCGGCTGCCGGTGCGCTCCGCACGGTGCCCACGAGTCGTCGTCGCCATCCCTGGACCTCCCCCTCGACTGCGCCCTCGCGCGTTGGTCGGTGCGGCACGGTGCGCTCGAAGCGCGGTGCGTTCGCCGACCAGTGCCCGGAAACGGTTGTCGATCGACCGCTGTCACTCGGTCGTCGACTCGGACGTCCCGCCCCGGATTGCTCCCCCCGGCGGGACGGCATGACCGTACGCAGCGTGTTCGCGGCACCTCAACGAGTTGCGGCTCCCTTCACCCCTTTGAGTGAAGTCGCCAGCCTTTGGGGTTGGTTGGTCTGTTGATCTGCATATTTCGCATCTTGCACCATCGATGCAGGTCAGCGCACTGCACCGGGAGAAACCGAACGGCTGGGAATGGGCTGATCGGGCTACCGGTCGGTTGCCCTCGGCTGAGCCAGGATGGCCGCTTGAACGCGGCTCCGCAGGCCCAGTTTCGCCAGGATCCGACTCACGTGGGTCTTGGCGGTGGCCTCCGCCATGTTCAGCTCCCGGGCGATCTGATGGTTGGACAGACCCCGTCCCAGGCAGGCGAGTACGTCCCGCTCGCGCGGGGTCAACGACGCGAGCGCCTCGCCCGACACCTCGGGGACGGCGCCCGCCTCCGGGCGTTCGGGCGCCGCGAACGTGGAGATCAGCCGACGGGTGATCTCCGGCGCGACGAAGCCGTCGCCGCGCGCGACCAGACGGACCGCCTCGACGAGCCGATCGGCCTCGACGGTCTTGAGCAGGAACCCCGCGGCGCCCGCGCGCAGCGCGCCGAACACGTACTCGTCCAGGTCGAAGGTGGTCAACACCAGGACGTCGAGCCCCTCCCCGGTCAGCTCACGAGTGGCGCTGATGCCGTCCAGGCGCGGCATCCGGATATCCATCAGGACCACGTCGGGCCGCAGCGAACGGGCCAGCGCGACGGCCTCCTCGCCGTTCGCGGCCTGCCCCACCACCTCGATGCCCGGCGCCGCGTCGAGGATCAGCACGAGGCCCGCCCGCACCGCCGCCTGGTCCTCGGCGACCAGCACCCGCAACCGTTCGATCCCGTTCACGCGGCTCCATCCTTCGCTTCCGACGAACTGTCGTGTCGTGTGCCCAGCACCACGTCGGCGCCGCACGGGAGTTCGGCTCGTACGTGCCACCGGCCCTCGCGCGGGCCCGCCTCGAACGCGCCGCCGAGCAGCGACACCCGCTCGGCCATGCCGATCAGGCCCGCTTTGGCACCCGGCAGGCGGGTGACGTGTTCGGGGTCCACGCCGTTCTCGCTCGTGATCACCACGTCGTCGGCACGGTAGGCGAAGACCATCCGCAACTCCTGTGGGGCGGCGTGCTTGAGCGCGTTGGTCAGGGTCTCCTGAACCACGCGATACGCCGCGAGGTCGATCGGCGTGGGCAACTCGCGCACGACACCGATCACCTCGATGTGCACGGTCAGCCCGGCCCTCCGTACGTGTTCGACGAGTCGATCCGTCTCGGCCAGGCGAGGCACCGAAACGGGTTCGTCCGGTGCGTTGTCCGACCGCAGCAGGCCGATCATTCGGCGCATCTCGGTCAGGCCCTGCACGCTGCTCTCCCGGATGACCTCCAGCGTCTCGCGCAGGCGGGCCTCGTCCAGGCTCTTGACGGACAGTGCCGCGGTGGACTGGACGGCGACCGCGCTCAGGTGGTTGGCGACCACGTCGTGCAACTCGCGGGCCATCCGGGCCCGTTCGGCGGCCACGGCCGCCTGGTGGTCGAGTTCGGCCAGGCGCGCGGTCTGCGCCGATCGCAACCGCTCGACCTCGGCCTTCTCCCGATGCTCGCGCACCGACATGCCGGTCAACAGCGGCGAGATCCCGACCAGTCCGACGTAGATGATCGTGAGGGTCAAGGCCCTCAGATCGCGCGAGAGGATCCACGCGGTCGTGGCGGCGGCCGCGACGAACAGGCCGTTGCCGTAGAGCAGGCGGATCGCGAGCCGGGAACTGCCGTACACGGAAGCCGCGTACAGCACGTCCGACCACATGATCAGGCCGCCGACCGAGGGGCCCAGCGTGATGTCGACAACGGCCGCCGCGGTGCCCAGGGCGAGGGCGAAACGCGGTGACGTGCTGCGATGGCACTCGGCGACGGCCAGAGCGACGAGCGGGACAAGCCGCAGCGGCACGGCGGGTTGCCAGATGCCCCAATCCACGTACGCGTCGGCCAGGAACAGCATGAGCACGCCGAGCAGGGCGGTCGCGCCGCCGATCGCGCAGTCGCGGAGCACCGGCGGCGGAAGCCAGGGCAGGCGCACGGGCGCGGGCCGGCGCCACGCGGAGGTTGGGTCGCTCACGCCCCCCATCCCAACATCTCCGGGGTGGGGGCGCGCACCACGGGCGCCCGGAGTCGAGCGATTCCTGAGGATCTGGGGTGAATACCTCCCCTTCAGCGGAAAGCGAATCCCGCCCCGAGGCAACCCGCTCGCCCACCCGGCGCGACCGCCTGTACGGACGGCGCAACTGTCCGTGCGGACAGCGCGCCCGCGCCGACGGCGCACCCGCACGGACAACGCGCCCGCACGGACGGCGCGTCGGCGTCCAAGCGTCCACCCGTCCCGAAACGCACCACACCCCGAAACGCACCACACATCGAAACGAACCACACCCCGGAGCGGCCACATCCCGAAACAGAGCACGTCCCGAAACAGACCACGCCCCCGGAACGACAGACCACGCCCCGGAACGAACCACCCGCCGCCGCGAAAAACGCGCCCCCTCGCGAGGGCAGCGGTGGTCGGCGCCCGCGCCGGCTACTTCGGCTGGAAGCGGATGCCGCCGTCGAGTCGGATGACCTCCGCGTTGAGGTAGCTGTTCGTGAGCAGTTCGTACGCGAGCGACGCGAACTCGTCCGGCACGCCCATCCGCTTGGGGAACAGCACCTGCTGCCCGAGCGTGTCCTTGACCGACTGCGGCGCCGCCGCGAACAACGCGGTGTCCATCGTGCCCGGCGCGATCGTGTTGACCCGTACGCCGACCGCGGAAAGGTCGCGCGCCACCGGCAGGGTCATGCCGGCGACACCGGCCTTGGACGCGCCGTACGCCGCCTGCCCGATCTGGCCGTCGAACGCCGCGACCGACGCCGTGCACACGATCGCGCCCCGCTCATTGTCGGCCTGCGGCTCGACCCGCGCCATCGCGGCGGCGGCCAGCCGTATCGCGTTGAAGGTGCCGATCAGGTTGAGTCTGACGATGAACTCGAAGGAGGCCAGCGGGTGCGGCGACCCGTCGCGGGCCACCGTCCTGGTGGCCATCCCCGTACCGGCGCACGAGACCAGCGCGCGCAGCGGCGCGGCGGCGACGGCCGCGTCGACGGCGGCCTGTACCTGCTCCTCGTCCGTGACGTCGGTCGCGACGAAGATGCCACCGATCTCGTCGGCGACCGCCTTGCCGCGCTCCTGGTTCTTGTCCGCGATCACGACCGCGGTACCGCCGGCCGCGAGCCGGCGTGCGGTGGCCTCGCCGAGCCCGGAGGCCCCGCCGGTCACGATCGCGGACGCACCTGTGAGGTCCAGCATGAGCGTTCTCCCCTCGCGCTTTCTTGACTCAGGCAAGTTATTGCACCGGGGGCAAGGGACGCCAGTAGCCCTGACGGAGCGTCAGAACTACCCACAGGCGGTGGCCATCGTGGCCGACACCGCACCTCCCACCCGGACGTCCGCGCCCTCCTGAGGGCTTTGGCTCGCGACCGTGCACTTCGACTGGGGGTCGTCGACGTCAAGGGTGAGGCCCGCGAGACGCACGCGTTCCCGGGCCCGGTCGACCGCGAGTCCGACGATGCCCGGCGCCTTGGTCGTTTCCGGCGGCGGCGCGGACGTGGCGGGAGCCGGGGCCCGCGCGATCGTCAGGGTCACCGTCGAGCCGTCGGGGACGAGCCGGCCCGCGCCCGGGTTGCTGCGCACGACCGTGTCCGGCGGCGTCGTCGAACTCTCCACCTCGACCAACGCGACGCCCAGGCCGACCGCCTGAAGTCGGGACTGGGCTTCGGACGTGGAGCGCCCCACGACCGCGGGCACGGGAGTCTGCCGCAGGGGAGGGGGCGCGGCCGTGGTCGCCGGCGGACCGGGCGAGGCGGCCGATCCCGACATCACCACCACGACATCGGGTTTGTCCCGGTCCACCTTTCGGCCCGCACTCGGATCGGTCGACACGACGGTGCCGCCGGAGCCGACGACGGCCGGCCGAAATCCCCGCTCGCGCAGCATCGCGACGCCCTGCGCCTCGGTCCGGCCGACGACGTCGGGCACGGTGAGCTTCCCCGGCGCACTCGTACTCGTACTCGTACTCGGCGATGCCGATGTGGAGTCCGACGCCGAGGCCGTCTCGTCCGGCGTGCCGGTCACCGGCGCCTCGACGGTCGGCGTGGTCGTGGCGCCGGACGTGGTCGAGGGCCGCGCCGTACCGTTCGCCGTGCTCTCGGCGGCCGGCCTGCTCTTGCCGTCCGAGCCGGCCATGGCCATGCCGACGAGCAGCGCCACCACGATTGCGGCCACCGTCGCGACGGCGGCCCCGGCTATTCGGGCCCCGCGTCTGCCGTTGCGATGCTCGCGGTCGCGATACGGGCCCGGGGGTCCCGACGGCGAGCGCGCGGGGCCGCCCCGATCGTCGTCGCGATCGGTGGACACCACCCGGACCGAGAACGGCGCGCGCGCCGAGACCCGCATGTCGCGCGCCGAGACCACCCGCACCGCGACGTCGGTCTCCTCGACGACGTGCGACGTCTGCTCGTAGGCACTGCCGCCGTCGGCGTCCATCCCACCGAGGCCGAACAGACCACTCGGAGCGATCGAGTCCTCGACGTCGACCGGCACCGTGTAGACGATCGTCCAGGCCCGTTCCTCGCCCGGATACACATCGGGCGGGCCGGTTCTGTCCAGCCCGATCCGCCGGCCGACGTCGCGCGGTATCTCCGGGTCGTAGCGGTCCGGCGCACTGCCCGCGTTGCGCAGCGTCAGGGTCACCATGACCGTTTCGCCGGGCGCGGCCGTGAGCCGGCGCGGCTCACACCACGCCTGGACCGCGCAGGCCGGATCACCCGTTCGTTGGCCGTGCAGGTCGGTGCCGCATTGCTCGCCCGGGCAGTAGGCGTCGTTCAAGTCATAGGGCGTGCCGCACAACAGACAGTGCACCATCGCAGTCGTCCCCCTCGTCGTCGCACGACAGTGCGAGCCTGCCTACCGCACAAACCCCTCGGATGGGGCGCGTTTCGAGGATTCACCGAGACTCGCCGTCCGGGTCCGCGCGGACCGCCCCGGATGCCCGAATCCGGACCGGCGGCGCGGCCGGGTAATCTCGCCCTCGTGCCCAAGCTCTCCGACGTCGTCACCGCCCTCGAACGGATCTACCACCCCGATTGGGCCGAATCCTGGGACGCGGTCGGGCTCGTCTGCGGTGATCCCGAAGCCGACGTGCGCTCGGTGATGTTCGCGGTCGACCCCACGCAGGCGGTTGCCGACGAGGCACTCGCACGCGGCGCCGATCTTTTGGTCACCCACCATCCGCTGTTCCTGCGCGGCGTGCACTCGGTCGCCGCGACCGGCTTCAAGGGCCGCGTCGTGCATTCGCTGATCACCGGGGGCTGCGCGTTGCACGTGGCCCACACCAACGCCGACTCGGCCGCGCCCGGGGTCTCCGACGCGCTCGCCGCCGCCCTCGGGCTCACCGTCACCGCGCCGCTCGACCCGTCCCCGGCCGACCCACAGGCGTGCCGGGGCATCGGCCGGATCGGCGAGTTGGCGACCCCCGAGACGCTCGGCGCGTTCGCCGCCCGGGCCGCCC
>NZ_WWJX01000369.1 GCF_009865215.1 Streptomyces sp. SID3343
TCGGCGAGCCAGGCGGGCGAGGGCGCCGCGCCCCCGGCCCGCCGTACCCGCAGCGTGTCGGAGGGATCGGCGAGCCAGGCGGGCGATGCCGCAGCACCTCCCACGCGCCGCTCGCGCAGCGCCTCCGAGGGCTCGGCGAGCCAGTCGGCTCCGGCCGACCCGCCTGCCCGCCGGTCGCGCAGCGTCTCGGAAGGCTCGGCGAGCCAGGCCGGCGAGGCCGCGATGCCTACGGCCGGCCGCTCCGGCAGCGCGTCGGAAGGCTCGGCGAGTCGGGCCAC
>NZ_WWJX01000370.1 GCF_009865215.1 Streptomyces sp. SID3343
CGGCAGCGAACCGTGCCCGCGCAGGTCGCGCAGCAGCCGGGCGGCGCCGTGGTTGCGCACCGCGAGCCCGAACAGCGCGTCCCCCGGCTCCACCAACCGGCACAGGGCCGCCCGGGCACGGCGGTCCTCGGCCGCGTCCCGCTCGACCGGCGTGGGCTCGGCCCAGGGCAGCTCGCCCGGCCCGGTCACGACGCCCGCTCCGCGTCGTCGGCCTGCGACTCGCCACGCGCGATCCCGGTGCGCAGCTCCAAGGCCGCGTCGACGTCGCGCCGGTCGGGCCGGTCGTGGCCGCGCAGGTCAGCGATCGTCCACGCCACCCGCAGCACCCGATCGAGCCCGCGGGCGGTGAGCAGGCCCCGCTCCATGTCC
>NZ_WWJX01000371.1 GCF_009865215.1 Streptomyces sp. SID3343
TCGACCTCGAGGACGCCGGCGGCGTCGGTGCGTTTGGTCTGGTTGCCGTCCTTGTCGTACTCGTAGGCGACGCTCTTGCCCGGGGTGGTGACGGTCTTGACGCGGTCGTGCTTGTCGTAGGTGTAGGTGGTGGTGATGTTGCGGCCGTCCTTGACGGTGGCCGGGCGGCCGAGCGCGTCGTAGGTGTAGACGGTGTCGCCCAACGGTGCGGGGGCGTCGACCTTGGTCAGGTCGCCGGTCGCGTTGTACGTGAAGGACGTGACGTTGTTGTTCGCGTCCTTGCTGGTGCAGCGTTGGCCCTTGAAGCCGCCGCAGGTCGGGCTGGTGGGGTTGTAGGTGTGGGTCAGTTGGGCGCCGGTGCCGCCGGTGGTGGCGTCGCTGACGCCCAGGGTGTTGCCGGAG
>NZ_WWJX01000372.1 GCF_009865215.1 Streptomyces sp. SID3343
ACACCACGAGGATGACCACCGGGGCGTCGTTGAAGCCGGACTCCGCCTCCAGCGTGCCCATCACGCGCGCGGGCAGGGGGATCTTGCGCAGCACGGAGAACACGGCCGCGGCGTCGGTCGAGGAGACGACCGCCCCGATGATGAGGGCCTGCCGCCACTCCAGGCCGATCAGGTAGTGCGCGGCCGACGCCGTGACCCCGACGCTCACCGCGACACCGGCCAGCGCCAGTGCCGTGGCGGCCGGCAGGGCCG
>NZ_WWJX01000373.1 GCF_009865215.1 Streptomyces sp. SID3343
GGCGGTGCGGGCCGGCACGAGCAGTCCGCGTCTCTTGAGCCGCGACACCGAGGAGCGGACGGACGGGGCGTCCACGCCGGCCGCGGCCAGCAGCCGGATCAGTTCGGCTACCGGCACGGGGCCCGGGACGAAGCGGCCGTACGCGCCGTAGAGCGTGACGATGAGAGACCGTGGTGCATGCTGGTCGGACACGTTGATCATCTTAGGTCGTACGGATCACTCCTG
>NZ_WWJX01000036.1 GCF_009865215.1 Streptomyces sp. SID3343
GGTTCGGCGTGCAGGATGTTCGCGAACTTCTCCAGGCCGACCGACTTGGACGCCTTCACCAAGACGACGTCGCCGCTCGTGAGCAGCCGATTCAGCAGCGGCAACAGCACGTCCGGGTCGTCGGCCGATTCGATGCGCAGCGTCGAGGACGAGCGCGCGGCGTCGGCGAGCGCGGTCATCTCGGCGGTGGTGCCGACGGTGACCAGGACGTCGATGCCCAGGGCACCGACACGCCGGCCGATGTCGGCGTGGGCGGCCTCGGCGGTGTCGCCGAGTTCCTTCATCTCACCCAGTACGGCGACGGTCCTGCGGTCCCCGGCGAGGGCGACGAGGGTTTCGAGGCCGGCGCGCGTGGACTCGGAGTTGGCGTTGAACGCGTCGTTGACGATCGTCACGCCGTCCGCGCGTTCCAGGACCTGGAGCCGGCCGGCCGATACCGGTTCGGCGGCGGACAGTGCCTCGGCGATGCGTTCGGTGTCCATGCCCAGGGCGTGCGCGGTCGCGGCGACGGCGAGGGCGTTGTGCACCTGGTGGGCGCCGAGCAAACGCAGTCTCACGGGGGCGGATCCGGTGGGGGTGTGCAGGGTGAAGGACGCGCGGCCCGCGATCGACGCGATGTCGCCGGCGCGGACGTCGGCGCTGTCGCCGGTGCCGTACATCACGACCGCGGCGCCGGTCCGGCCGGCCATCGCGGCCACGAATTCGTCGTCGGCGTTGAGCACCGCGACACCGCCCTCGGCGGCGGAAGGCAGTGCTTCGACGAGTTCGCCCTTGGCCGTCGCGATCGCCTCCCGGCCGCCGAACTCCCCGATGTGGGCCGAGCCGACGTTGAGGACGACGCCGATCCGCGGCGGCGTCAGCGACGCGAGGTAGGCGATGTCGCCCCGGTGGCGGGCGCCCATCTCCAGGACGAGGTAGCGGGTGGACTCCGCGGTACGCAGCACCGTCAGCGGCAGGCCGATCTCGGTGTTGAACGATCCGGGCGTGGCGACGGTCTCCCCGTGGCGGGCCAGGACCTGGGCGAGGAGGTCCTTGGTGCTGGTCTTCCCGGCGGACCCGGTGAGTGCGACCACCTGCGCCCCGGTGCGGGTCAGGACGTGCCGGGCGAGGCGGCCGAGCGCGGCGGTGACGTCGGGGACGACGACGGCGGGCACTCCCACCGGGCGCGCGGCCAGCACGCAGACGGCGCCGTTGGCCGTCGCCGTTTCGACGAACTCGTGTCCGTCCACCCGGGCGCCGGCGACCGCCACGAACATGCCGCCCGGGCCGACCTCGCGGGAGTCGCTGGCACTGCGACCGGTCACCCGCAGGTGCGGGTCGGGGGCATCGTGGACGGTGCCACCGGTCGCTTCGGCGATCTCGGCGAGGGTCAGCGAAATCATGCGTGGTCCTTGTCGCGTCAGGCGGCGGTCTCCCGCACGCTCGTCGAGGCGTTCGGTACGGGGACGGGCAGGTCACATCGTACGCGGGCCGGGTCGGCACCTCGCGAAGCAAGACCCCGACGACACCCGACCACCGACCCGAGCCCGACCACCTGCCCGGCCCCCGCCATCGACCACCTACCCGGCCCCCCGCCACCGACCACCTGCCCGACCACCCGGTGCCCGACCGTCGGCCCGCGCGACCCGGCCGCCGATTCCCGAGACCCGACAGCCGACACTCCACACCCGACTTCCGACACCCGACATCCATCGCCTTCGGGTCGCTCCGCCGGTCGATTCCGGCCGCCGGTACAGTACGTGGATGGCGAACGTACGGGACCAGATCCTCGCTGAACTTGGCGTCAAGACGACCATTGTTCCCAAAGTCGAAATCCGGCAACGGGTCGACTTCCTCAAGGACTACCTGCGGTCGACCCCGGCCAAGGGTTTCGTGCTCGGGATCAGTGGCGGCCAGGACAGTACGCTCGCCGGCCGGTTGTGCGAACTCGCCGCCGAGGAGTTGCGTGCCGAAGGGCACGACGCGACCTTCGTCGCGGTGCGGCTGCCCTACGGGGTGCAGGCCGACGAACACGATGCGCAGATCGCGCTGGAGTTCGTCCGGCCCGACCGATCGCTCGCGGTGAACGTCAAGCCGAGCGCGGACGCGGTCTCCGCCGAGGCGGCGCTCGGCTTGCGCGAACTGCTCGGCGACGAGATCCGACTGCGGGACTTCGTGCGCGGCAACATCAAGGCGCGTGAACGCATGGTGATCCAGTACGCGATCGCCGGACAGCTGAGCCTGCTCGTCGTGGGTACCGACCACGCGGCCGAGGCGGTGACCGGCTTCTTCACCAAGTACGGCGACGGCGGTGTCGACATCACCCCGTTGACCGGGCTGACCAAGCGCCAAGGGGCCGCCCTGCTCCAGGAGTTGGGCGCACCGCCGAGCACGTGGAAGAAGGTGCCGACCGCCGACCTGGAGGACGACCGGCCCGCGCTGCCCGACGAGGAGGCCCTGGGCCTGACGTACCACCAGATCGACGACTACCTGGAAGGCGTGGACATCGCGCCGGAACTGGTGGCCAAGGTGGAATCGGGATACCTCGCGACCCGGCACAAGCGGGCCGTCCCCGTCACTCCCCTCGACGACTGGTGGCGGGGCTGAGTTCTCCCCGCTTCCCCGGTGAGGGCGTGGCGCCGCCCGTGTGACGGTCGGCGTCAGCCGAGGCGGCGGACGGCGACGACCGTGTCGGTCACCGCGGCGGTCTGCCCGTCGGGGCCGGTGGCCTCGCGCACCGGCCGGGCGAGGCGTTCGGCGGTCCATCCGGCCGGGTCGAGGGCGAGTTCGTCGTGGATGTCCTCGGGGCTGGGAAAACGGGTGTCTGGGTCGGAGTTCCACGCCCACGGGCGTACCGAGCCGTGATCGACGACGAGCAGGATCCCGCCCGGGGTGAGCGCGTGCGCGGCTCGGCGCAGAACGTCGGCGCGGGGGAGGGCGAACGGGGTCTCGAAGTACTGGGCGGACACGAGGTCGAAGGTACCGGCGGGGAACGTGGCGGCGAGATCGTGGCGCTCGGTGGTGACCCGGTCGGCGACCCCGGCTTCGGCGGCGTGGCGTGCGGTGCGCTCGAGCGCGGTGGGGGCGATGTCGACCGCCGTGACCTGCCAGCCCCACACGGCCAGCCAGACCGCGTCGCCGCCCTCGCCGCAGCCCAGGTCCAGCGCCCTGCCGGGGGTCAGCCGGTCGGCGGTTTCGGCGAGCAGCGGATTGGGGGCGCCCCTCCACAGCTTGTCCCGCCCGCTGTAGAGGTCCTCCCAAAAGCGCGCGGCCTCGTCGGCGGCGTGAGGGTCGTGGATGTGGTGGTTCATACGGGTTTCCGTTCGCGTTGTCGGGCACGGCGGCCGAAGGGCCCGGGTCGGGGCAGGCGACGGCTCTCGTCGTCGTGACTCGACGACCGGGACGCGTCGTCCCGGTGGCCCGCCGTCTTCGGCAGCATGCGACCTGCTCCGCGTCACCGGCAAGGAAACATGCCGTTTCGGCAAGGCGTGGCCGACCCTCGACGGTCAGGGGCGCGGCCAGGGCTGACCGGAGAGCCGCTCGACGGCGATGTTGAAGCGCCGCAGGTAGGCGGCGAAGGTGGCGACGTCCTCGGGGGTCCAGTCGTCGAGCACCTTGTCCAGGCCGCGGACCATCTCCTCGCGCTCGTCGTCGAGGCGGTGCTCGCCCTCGTCGGTGATGCGGAACTTGCGGGCGATGCCGCCGTCGGAGTCGGGGATGCGTTCGAGGAGCCCGGCCCCGATCAGGGCGGCGGTCTTGCGGTTGAGCGTGGATGCGTCCAGCCCGAACACGTCGCTCAACTGCCGGATCGACATGGGGCCTTCCATGCGGATGCGGCTCAGCAGGACGTAGGCGCTGCGCTCCAGGTGGCCCTCGTCGCCCTTTGCGCGGGCGGTCATGTGCGCCTGTCGTCCGAGCAGCATGGTCTCGTACTCGATCAGGTCCGCGGGCTTGTCCATGCCGGTTCCTCCTCCGATCCCGTTCCCGGCCGCGATGTCGTCTCCTCGCGTTCGGGCGCGTCGGCGCGACTCCACACCTCTTGTGCATCCTACACATCATGTGCTAACAGCACGCAATGTGTGCCATGCACATAATGTGTACTGTGCATATGATGTGTGCCCTGCACATCACGTGCACCGCGCACACTCCTCCGACAGAAACCGGGGACCCCCCGTGGCCAGTACCACTCCGCCCACCAGGCCCGGCGTCATCGTCGGCGTCCTGGCGCTCGCGGGCATCGCCGCATCGCTCATGCAGACCCTGGTGGTCCCGCTGATCGGCCAACTGCCGCAGCTCCTGGACACCACCCCCGCCGATGCCACCTGGGCCGTGACGGTCACGCTCCTGGCCGCGGCGGTGGCCACGCCGGTCACCGGCCGGCTCGGTGACCTGTACGGCAAACGCCGCATGCTGCTGGTGTGCGCGGCGCCGTTGATCACCGGATCGGTGGTCTGCGCACTCGCCGGCTCGCTGCTGCCGATGATCGTCGGCCGCGCCCTCCAGGGCATCGGCGCCGGCATGGTCCCGCTGGGCATCAGCGTCCTGCGCGACCTGTTGCCGCCCGAACGCCTCGGCTCGGCCATCGCGTTGATCAGCGCGTCCATGGGGATCGGCGGCGCGCTCGGCCTGCCGATCTCGGCGGCCGTCGCCGAGAACGCCGACTGGCGGGTGCTGTTCTGGGGCGCTGCCGCGCTCAGCACGCTCGTCGCCGCCTTGATCTGGCTGAAACTGCCCGCCACCCCCGCCAGGGCCGTCGGGGGATTCGACGTCGTCGGGGCGATCGGCCTCGGGGTGGGCCTGGTCGGCCTGCTGCTGGGAGTCTCCAAGGGGGCCGTCTGGGGGTGGGGCAGCCCCGCCACCGTGGGTCTGCTCGTGGCGTCGCCGGTCGTCCTGCTGGTGTGGGGGCGGTGGGAACTGCGGACGAAGGACCCGCTGGTCAACCTGCGGGTGACCGCGCGTCGACAGGTGCTGCTCACCAACCTGGCGTCGGTCGTCCTCGGCTTCTCGATGTACGCCCAGGCGCTCATCCTGCCGCAGTTGCTACAGCTGCCTTCGGCGACGGGATTCGGCCTGGGCCAGTCGATGTTGGCGATGGGCCTGTGGATGGCTCCCTCGGGACTGATGATGATGGCGTTGTCGCCACTGGGCGCGAAGCTGTCGGCCGCGCGCGGCCCCAAGGTCACGCTGGTCGTCGGCAGCCTGGTGATGGCCCTGGGATACGGATCCTCGATCGCCCTGCTGGGGTCGACGTGGGGCGTCATGACCGTCACGTGCATCTGCAACGTGGGCCTCGGTCTGGCCTACGGCGCGATGCCCGCGCTGATCATGGGCGCGGTGCCGGAATCCGAGACCGGCTCGGCCAACAGCTTCAACACGCTGATGCGTTCCATCGGCACGTCGGTATCGGCCGCGGTGGTCGGGGTCGTCCTGTCCCAGATGACGATCGATCTCGGCGGACGCACCCTCCCCTCGGAGTCCGCCTTCCGCACGGGCATGATGATCGGCTGCGTCGTCGCGATCGTCGCCGCCGCCATCGCCGCGACCATCCCGGGACGCCCCTCCGAGCGTGGGATCGGCAAGCCCGCCGACGACCAACCCCCCGTCACCGAGCCCCCCGTCGCGTCGCTGACCTGAGGGAGCGGCCGAACCGCCGCGGCGGACCGGCGAGTTCACGCCGTCGCGGCCGGCCGGATGGGGCGCGCCGAGATGCGCACGGCGCGCAGATCCCGACACGCGTGCGAGCTTTTCCGCGCATTCGTACACCCTGGCGTGTCCGGAACACGCAGGCAGCGCGTATTCGTTCCGTCGGCACGTGACATCCGCTGAGCGCTGTGCGCACGGACGATCCCTTGACACGCCGAATATTGCTCGATTGACTGCTGCGGCGCCGTGGCACAGCGATCGGCGTGAAAGGTACGCCCAGCCGGTAGGCGGCGTGAGGCCGCGAGTCCGGACAAAGTCGCCAGGGTGCCCGCGGGCCTCCGAGGCGGGGACGTATCCTCCGTACCTGGAGTTCGATGATGAACACCCTCCTCCCGCGCTCGGCGCGACGTCTCGTCACGTCGGTGGCAGCCACCGCGGCGGTCGCGGGCTCCCTGTTCCTGTTCCCGCCGACATCCGCACAAGCGGACACGGACACGGACGCGGACCCGGACCCGGGCACGTCGGCGAACGCGACCGCCGCCGCCGTCGCGTTGCCCCCGGCGCACGCGAACTTCGACTATCAGATCGGCGGCGCCTACACCCCGCCGACCGGGGTCAAGGTGGTCTCGCGCGACCACACGGCCGCGCCCGCGCAGGGGATCTACAACATCTGTTACGTCAACGCCTTCCAGACTCAGCGGGGCGCCGAAAAGGAGTGGCGCGACGACCTGTTGCTGCGGCGCGACGACGGCACGGTCGTCTACGACGGCTTCTGGAAAGAGGCGCTGCTCGACCTGCGCACCCCCGAGAAGCGCAGCGCCGTCGCCGAGAAGGTGAACGGCTGGATCGACGAGTGCGCGAACAAGGGCTTCCAGGCCGTCGAGCCCGACAATTACGACAGCTTCACCCGCTCGGACGACCTGCTCACCGACGCCGACGCCAAGGCGTACATCACGCTGCTCTCCGAGCACACGCACAAGCGGGGCCTGGCCATCGCGCAGAAGAACACCTCCGAGCTGTCCGAGGATCGGGCGACGACGGGACTCGACTTCGCCATCGCCGAGGAGTGCGGCCAGAACAACGAATGCGGCGACTACACCAAGGCGTTCGGCAACCACGTGATCGCGATCGAGTACACCTCGAAGGGCCTGTCCACCGCCTGTAGGAAGTGGGGCGACTCGCTGAGCGTCGTCCGCCGCGACCTCGACGTCGTCCCGGTCGGGACGAAGGGCTACGTACGCCAGACCTGCTGATCCGCCGTCCCACTCCGCCGGCCCGACATCGCGATCCGTTCGGATCCGGTGTCGGGCCGCGCCGTTTACCCGGTCGGCGAAGCCGGTTCCGATCACGGCTGCGGCCGTGGTTCCGAACGTCTGGTCGTCACCCGGTCGGGTGTCTGCCGCGCGTTCCCCGCGACCGCGACGAGGACCTCAGGTCCGGGCGCAGGACGGGCACAGTCCTCGGTAGGTGACCTCGGCCTCGGTCACCGTGAAGCCGAAGCGTTCCTCCGCCGGGAGGTCGGCCAGCGCACTGCCGGTGGGGTGGACGTCGCGGACGATCCCGCAGCCGGAGCACACCAGGTGCTGGTGCGGGTGGTGCGCGTTGGGGTCGTAGCGCTTGGCGCGGCCGTCGGTGGCGACCTCGATGACCTCACCGAGGGAGACCAGTTCGCCCAAGGCGTTGTAGACCGTCGCCCGGGAGATCTCGGGCAACCGCTGCGCCGCGCGGGCGTGCACTTCGTCGGCCGTCAGATGCACGTGGTCGCCGTCGAGGACCTCCGCGACGACACGCCGCTGGGAGGTCATCCGCCAGCCGCGCTCGCGCAGTCGCTCCAGCAGATCGCTCATATCGGACCACCTATTCAGGCTCGGCGGGGTGCCCCCGAAGTTTACCGGTGGACGTTCGGGTTCCGGTTGTATATGGGCTTGTCGTACATCTTGACTTGGACTCTGTCCATCGTAGGATCGGTTCCGGTGATAGCCAAGGGGCGGTCGGCAACCAGGGCAGGAGACCGAGACGTACGGGACCACCACCGAGGAGCCACGTGCTGCCGGCCCGCAGGCGAGCGCGCCACGCGTTACGTCGCCGGACATCGTCCGGGCGAGCGACCACCCGACGTCGCGCCGGCCGCTCCACCGCCCCAGGTTCCCGAGCACCGTGATGTTCCCGAGCACCGTGATTCGCCTGGTCCGGAAGGAATCCCATGTCTGAGAACCATGATGCAATCGTCGTAGACGCGAAGACGGAGGGCGGAGGTGGCTGCCCGGTCGCGCGCGCACCGCACCCGACGCAGGGCGGCGGAAACCGTCAGTGGTGGCCGGAGCGGCTCAACCTGAGGATTCTGGCCACGAACCCCGCCGTGGCCAACCCCTTCGGCGAGGACTTCGACTATGCCGAGGCGTTCGACAGCCTCGA
Source organism: Streptomyces sp. SID3343 (assembly GCF_009865215.1). Taxonomy (GTDB): domain Bacteria; phylum Actinomycetota; class Actinomycetes; order Streptomycetales; family Streptomycetaceae; genus Embleya. The sequence continues at coordinate 8,038 of NZ_WWJX01000036.1, forward strand.
TCTCCCCGCGGTCAAGCGGGACATCGCCGAGGTGCTGACGACTTCGCAGGACTGGTGGCCGGCGGACTTCGGCAACTACGGCCCGCTGATGATCCGCATGGCGTGGCACAGTGCGGGGACCTACCGGATCAGCGACGGCCGCGGTGGCGCCGGGGCCGGTCAGCAGCGCTTCGCGCCCCTGAACAGCTGGCCGGACAACGCGAGCCTGGACAAGGCGCGCCGGCTGCTGTGGCCGGTCAAGAAGAAGTACGGCCGCAACCTGTCGTGGGCCGACCTGCTGGTCCTCACCGGCAACGTCGCCCTGGAGACGATGGGCTTCGAGACGTTCGGCTTCGGCGGCGGTCGCGCGGACGTGTGGGAGGCCGACGAGGACGTCTACTGGGGCCCCGAGACGACCTGGCTCGGCGACGAGCGTTACACCGGCGACCGGGACCTGGAAAACCCGCTCGGCGCGGTCCAGATGGGCCTGATCTACGTCAACCCCGAGGGCCCGAACGGGAACCCCGACCCGCTGGCCGCGGCCCGCGACATCCGTGAGACGTTCCGCCGGATGGCGATGAACGACGAGGAGACGGTCGCCCTGATCGCGGGCGGTCACACGTTCGGCAAGACGCACGGCGCCGGCCCCGCCGACAGCGTCGGCCCCGACCCCGAGGCAGCGCCGCTCGAACAGCAGGGCCTGGGGTGGAAGAACTCCTTCGGCACCGGCAAGGGTGGCGACGCGATCACCAGCGGTCTGGAAGGCACCTGGACGAACACGCCGACGACGTGGGACAACAGCTTCTTCGAGATCCTGTTCGGCCACGAGTGGGAGCTGTTCAAGAGCCCGGCCGGCGCGCACCAGTGGCGGCCGAAGAACGGTGGCGGGGCGGGTACGGTGCCCGACGCCCACGACCCGTCGAAGACGCACGCGCCGACGATGCTGACCACCGACCTCTCGCTCCGGATCGACCCGGCCTACGAGCAGATCTCCCGCCGCTTCCTGGAGAACCCCGACGCGTTCGCGGACGCCTTCGCCCGCGCGTGGTTCAAGCTGACCCACCGCGACATGGGCCCGGTCGTGCGCTACCTCGGTCCCGAGGTGCCGAGCGAGACGCTGCTGTGGCAGGACCCCCTGCCCGCGGTGACGCACGGGCTCGTCGACGACACGGAC
>NZ_WWJX01000374.1 GCF_009865215.1 Streptomyces sp. SID3343
CCCGGACGAACCGGCGCCCGCCGCCGCCGTGCTCGCGGTCATCCCCTCCTACCAGGAGCAGGACGCCGCCGTGCACGCCGCCGTCCGCTCGATCCTGGCCCAGGAGCACCCCGGCACCGTCCGCGTCGTGGTGGTCGACGACGGCTCCACCGTCCCCCTCACCGGCTTCGACCACCCCGACGTGACCTGGCTGCGCACCCCCAACCGCGGCAAGCGCCACGCC
>NZ_WWJX01000375.1 GCF_009865215.1 Streptomyces sp. SID3343
TGGGACCAAGCCCGTCCGGCAAGGACACCGCAGCCACCCGGCGCCTGAGGCCAACCTCACCGCGGATGGTGACAAGCCCCACTCACCCCGTCGCCGAACGGCCGCAACGCCGGCACGTCCACCCGACACTCCGCAGCAGCCACCGCACACCGCAGGTGATAGGCACACCCGGCCGGCGGTTCGAGCGCCGAAGGAACCTCCCCGACCACGCCAAGC
>NZ_WWJX01000376.1 GCF_009865215.1 Streptomyces sp. SID3343
CGCCCCAGAGCCGCCAGATCGGACACCTCCCGCCCCCACACCACGGCGGGAACATCGGCCAGATCCAACACATCGGCCGAATCCTTGTGCACCACGACCTCGTAGCGGTGCCGGGTCAACTCGTTGTGCGCCCAACCCGCCTTCAAGCGGACATCCACCCCCACACCACGGCCCGCCGCCCACTCGGCAAACCACTCCGGCGCCACCACCAACTCCCGCTCCCCGAGCAGCGCCTTCTCCACCAACGTCCGCAACTCCTCCCGCGACGCGTCGGGATGCGCCGCCCGCTGCACCGCGACCTGCAGAACCCGAAGAGTCGCGGCATTGCGAACGTCACCGACAACGACCCGACCACCGGGCGCCAACAGATCCATGGCCTTGCACAGCACGTGCTCCAGGTACTCCACGCTCGGGAAGTACTGCACAACCGAATTGAGCACCACCGTGTCGAACCCGGACGAGGGCAACCCGGTGACGTCGTCGGCCGGTTGGGCACTCAGCCGGACCCGATCGCCGTAGCCGGCCCGCTCGGCCTGGGCCCGCACCCGCTCGACCACCGTGGCCGAGATATCGGTACCCCAGTACTCCTCGACCTCACCCACGATCTTCGCCAACAACAGACCCGACCCCACACCGATCTCCAACACCCGACGCGGCGAGAACCGCAACACCTGCGCCACCGCCGCATCCCGCCACTGCGCCATCTGCTCCAACGGAATCGGCTCACCGTCGTACGAAGACCTCCACAACCGGAAGTCCTCACCCCACGCCT
>NZ_WWJX01000377.1 GCF_009865215.1 Streptomyces sp. SID3343
CCGGACATCGTGCAGTTGTGGCCGATGTTCCTGAACGTCACCAGGACGGTGTGGTCGGCGTCGCCGCTGATGGTCGCGTCTTCCGCCCGCATCTGCAGGTCGGCGGTGCGGCACTTGCCGATCGAGCCGCTGTCGCCGGATCCGGCGCCGCCGGTCGTGGTGCCTTGCCCGCCGGAGGTCTTGCCGGAGGATTCCTTGGTGGGGGAATCCTTCTGGGCGGCAGGGGAGTTCTTGGTGGCGGAGTCCTTGCCGGCGGCGTTGTTCCCGCCGCCGTTTTGGTTGCCGCCCGTGGCCGAGGGGGCAGGCGGGGGGACCACCGGCTGGGCGGCCGGAGGGGCGGCCGGGGAGCCCTGCGCGGCATTCGAGCCCGAGTCCGATTCCTGGCACGCGGTCATCAGCATGGCGCCGCCGACGAGGGCTGCGGAGACGAAGACGGCCTTGAAGCGGTTGGCGGACATGTGAAAAACCCCTTGGTTTCAGGTCGTTGGAGCCGAAGCGTTTTCGGTTCCTCGGTGGCTGCCTGATCCACTATGAAGCGGCCGTGGGCCGAGGGGATACCTGCGTCGTCGCTCCACGACGCCGCCGTCACAGACCGGTTACATGGTCACGAGCGGGAACAGGGTGCGCCCGATTCGCCCCGTTCCGCTCCCTGGCGACTATGCGTTTTCCCTGGTGGCAGCGGTCGCGGTCCGACGCGGCGAGCGGTTACAGGAGCCCCACCGACCTGCGGCGCAGCCGCCGTTCCCACCGCAGGTCCGGTAACACGCGGGCCCACCGTGATTCGGATGGTGCCGGCCCGGCGAAGAACTACGCGAGAGGGATCTTCAGGCGGAAGTCCCCTCCCTGAAGCGCCTGTTCGCACCCACCAACCGAATCCATCGATCGGCCCCACCTCCGACACAACGACCGCCGGCCTGGCACCGCGACCGGCAACAACCGCCCGAACACAGCCCGTTGCCCACCGGGCGGCATCACCGCATCAGGGTGTGAGTGCCGGCGATGCCGCCTCCCAGGCAAAGCCGTCCGGGTCGGTGAAGGACCCCGCGTCGCCGCCGATCGTGAGCCGGTGCGATCCGGTGCCGTCGACAGGGACACCGGCCTCCTTGGCAAGGGCACGACGCCGATACAGCGCCGGCTTGACGGGCCCCGACCCGGCGTCGAATTCGACGTACACGCGGCCGAAGCTCTTCGCCACGGCGAGACCCTGACCGACGTAGAACCGCTTGCTCGCGGCCACGTCCGCAACTCCCAGCAGGAGCACGATCTCGTCGATCTCCCGAGTGACCGGACCGGTGTCCTTCTTCGCCGACGCCGCGACCTTCCAGATCGTCCCGTCCGGAGCACGCACGACACCGCTGTAGCCCCAGAGCGACTTCGCGGCCGGCTTCAACAACGTGGCCCCGGCATCGAGAGCCGTGCCGACAAGGCTGTCCACGGTGCCCGGCTGGGACACCGTAAGCGCGAGCAGGAACCCACGAAAGCCGGTCGAAGGCGCCTCCGAGGCCCGCAACCGTATCTGCGAGCCCAATCCGAAAGCGGAGGTATAGAAGCGCTCGGCAGCCGCGAGGTCGGCCACATCAAGGGTGACGGATCCGATAAATGTCATGCCCAAGACGCTAGTTCCGCCCCCACCCCCAACGCTTCTCGATTCCTGACCGTTCCACTCACCGCAACACATCGGCCCGAACCCCTTCATGGATGCCGGGGCCGACATGGCGCAATCAACCTCCCGATCGTGAGGCGATCAAACACCGACAGCTCGGACGAGTTCCTTCACACCGACAGCCCGAGGATGGCGCTGTGCGAGGTCGTGGGTCAGCGCTCGCATGGACGGTCGATTGCGGACCTCCGCCGGCGCCTCACGCAACGCCTCCATGAGGGCTGCGACAGTCTGGTCCGGCTTGCCCCACAGCCACCAGGAGCGCGCCATGTCGGTGTGGAAGCGGCCTCTGCGCTCGGGCGTGTCGAAGTGGCGCGATGTGAGATCACGGCTGGCGTGGACAGCGGCCCCCGCGTCGCCGAGCGCCCAGTGGACACCCACCTCGTAAAGTGTCACCGACGCGGACGTGATCTTGACCGCGTCGTTGCCGGCGAGGCGTTCAGGGATGCGCGCCGCAGCCCTTCGGGCGTCGCGCATCAGTTCGAGCGCCGTCCCGCGATCCTCCGACCCGGCGGCCGTGTACGCGCAAGTACACAACATCTGGGCATAGGTCGCGGCCTGCTCTGGGGTCCGCAGACCCGTGCGCTCAACCCGTGCGGCAGCCTCCAAGGTGATGCGCTGCGCAATCGCTCCTTGTCCTTGGTGCCGGAGCACGATGCCGAGCATGCGCGCCGAAGCGGCCTGCGCGAGCGGTGCTCCGGATTGATGGGCGTAGACAGTCGCACGGTCGGCGGCGCTCCGTGCGGCGCTGTATCGGCCGAGCTTGGACATGGTCTGGGCGCACAGGTCGTAGCACGCGGCGAGGCGGGACAACGCCCCTTCGTCGACAGCCTCTTGCGCGGCCGTGTGCGCAGTCGCAAGCAAATCCGGCATCGCAGCGATGAGCCGGGCGTGATCGCCTGCGTCGTACGACGCACGAGCACGACCGAGCCACTGAAGAACGTCCACCGAGCCGGCCGGACCGCCGGTGGTGGTGGGAATAGTAGCCAACGCATTATCGACACCGACCAGAAGCGCCCCCGGAACGGCGGCCAGCGAGCCGGCCAGCAGCGAACGACGGCGCATTGGCTCCTCCTCGTCCCGCCGCTCGGCGGTCACAACCACCCTAGCGGGTAGCGGCTCCGTCACACCGAGTACTGCGGCGAGGACACGAGGCGGCATGCCCACGGCGACGGCCGCAGCCCGCAGCTTCGCGAGGTCATCTTTCCCCTGCCCCGTTTCGAGGCGGGACACAGCCGACTGCGAGTAGCCGATGAGGAGCCCGAGATCCGCTTGCCTCATGCCCTTTGCAGTACGCCCGGCCCGAACCAGAGGACCAACCCGACAATCGCGAACGAGGGCGTGCATATGCGGTGAGTCCCACAGATCTGCCATCTCGTGCCCCCGATCAGACGCAGGGATATCCGCCTCACCGTAGCCAGATGATCACGCTCCGTCGAGGTTATGTGCACGATTCGCATACGGCATGCACATCCCGCACATCGCAGGCTCGTTCGCGCCGGACGGTGCTGTCCTAGGTCGTGATGGCACATCCGCCATCCCCAGCCAGGAGGTACCCGATGAAGCAGCCCGAAGTCCGCGATCCTCGTCTCTCCCGCACCATCCTGCCCATCACGCTCGGCACCGCCGGCGCCCTGACTCGTGGCGGCACCACGAGCGGCAGCGAGAACAAGCGCAAGGTCTACGCGACGACCATGCGCTGACCGCGAATCCGTCGGCCGCCCTTGCCCGCGCGAGGGCGGCCGACGGCATCTCATCCCTTCCGCGTATCGAAAGGAACAAGAGCGCATGATCATGGGTGGATTTGTCCCTGGTGCACCTCTCGGCACAACGCCGCTACCGCTGTCTGCAATGGCCCATGACCGACTGCCTTTGTGGTTGATCCCCGAAGGACCGCTTCCAGACATCCGAACCGGACGATCGGCCCGTCGAATGGTTTGCGTGCTCGGCACCTGCGGCGCCGACGATCACGCTTTGCACAAGATCGCCGTTCAGGGCGTGCGTCCGCCGGACCTGTGGCGATGGCCGGGCGCCTACGTGCTGGTCGAGATCAGCGAGCGCCGCATCGCCTTGTACGCAGATCTGGCATCTGCCGTCCCCTTGTACTGGACTCGAGCACCGTCGGGGCCGGCGTGGTCCACCTCGGCCCGGGCACTCGCGGGATTGATCCACGCGGCTGTAAATCCGATGTGGTTGGCGGTGCGGCTGCTCACCCCCGCCAATCCGAGTGCCATACCCACCCTGTCGGCGTTCACCGGCATCCACCGAGTCCCCGGTGGGCACCGCGTGGACCTGACGCCCGCCGAGGTACGAGCACCAATCGCGCTCTGGTCCGCCGAGCCGACAACCAACGCAACCGAGGCCGCCACCCGCTTCGGGAACGCCCTGACCGCGTCCGTCGAACTTCGGACCTTCCAATGCCAACGCCTCACTGCCGACCTCAGTGGCGGTATGGATTCGACGGCGGTGACCCGCGTCGCAGCAGAAAACCTTGCCGGGCAAGGGCGATCGGTGGCGGCTGTGACCCTGCATCACCAGGACGCACCGACCGGAGGCGACCTGGATCACGTGACCGCCGCGGCTGCCCATTCGGCCATCGAACACCACATGCTCGCGCTCGATGACCGCCACCAACTCTTCACTGGACTCGAAGAGATCCTGCCCCCCACCGACGAGCCCGCTCCAGCGACGATCGGTCACGTTTTCTTCGCTCACCAACTCCGTTACGTCCGGGACACCTTCGGCAGCGACGGCCATCTCACCGGTGACGGCGGGGACACGCTCCTGTCCCCACCTCTGCTCTATCTCGCCGACCTGTTGCGCACCGGCCGCCCGCACACAGCGCTCAACCACGCACTCGGTTGGGCCCAGGTCCGCCGCACCCACCCGGTGCAGCTTTTCAAACAGGCTCAAGTGGCGGCCGGAACGCCCTATGCCCTCGCATTTCGACGCGCCGCCCGAGTACTGACCGGGGAGGCGAAGGGCCCCGGCGGCATCTCGCTCCTACCCGTGGAACCACCGGCAGCATGGGCGACTGAGAGCGCGAGGTACTCGGCGGCGAACGTCTACAAGGAAGCCGCCCGCCGCGCCGACCACGCGGCCCCGATCGGTGACCTGGCGAACGCGGTGACATGGGACCAGATCGGCGAGATCGGCCGCACCGCTGCAGCCGACGCCTCCCTTGCCCACACGCTCAGCGGGGTACCACTTCACAACACATTCTGCGACTCGAACGTTGTCGCCGCTGCTCTTGCCTGTCCGTCCCCGACCCGTAGCCGCCCCGACGCCTATAAGCCCCTGCTCATCCGGGCACTGCCACAAATCCTCCCCGCCTCGATCGCCGCCCGAGTCACCAAAGGCGAGTCGACCAGCGACCACATCCGAGGAATGCGGACAAACATGGACACCGTCCTCCTCTTGGCCGACGGACATCTCGCCGCTCTTGGCCTGCTCGACATCGACGCCTTCCACGTGACCGCGCGGCGTACCGCCGCCGGTATCGGGCCCGGCGACGACGTCGAACCCGTGCTCGCCACGGAGATGTGGCTGCGTGCCCATCACGAGACCCCGGCCTACAAGTGGCGCTATGGGCCCGCCGCCCACCCCCGGGAGAACGAGTGAGCATCCACATCACAACCGGCCTGCGCACCTACGCCGTCGACTTCGCTGCGAGCGGCGTAATCGTGCTCATGGACACTCGCGACGGCGCAGTCCAGACCCTCATGGAACCCGCCGCCACATGGTGGCGCACTCTCGCCTCCACCGGCGACAACCACACGGCCGCCGTCACCGCAAACCTGTCCGCCACCGAGGCCACGGGTTTGACCGAAGCCCTCATCGCCGCCGGACTGCTTACCCTGACGACGCGGCCCGCTCCCTGGCCCGCACCCATCGTCGGACACGACCCTGGGCCCAACTGGGGTACGCATACAGTCCCGGTCGCACTCCCGCACGACCTGCGACCGTCGCTGCGGGTCGGCGCCGCCGCCTGCCTCTCGTTGGTCGCAGTGTTGACCATCACCCACCTGGGCAGGCGCCGACGCTATTTTGCCCGGCATCTGACGCTCGCCCGAACCATCACCCGATGGAACGCACTTCGCCGAGCACCGCACGCCGACCTCGACGTGGCCATCGAATCCGTCCGAGCCGTTCGTTATGCCTCACGATGGTGCCCCACACGGGCTGTATGTCTGGAACAGAGCACCGCAGCACTGGTTTTGTTGACACTCCGCGGCCGCTCGGCCGCGTGGTGCCAAGGCATCGCTCCCGATCCGGTCCGCCTGCACGCGTGGATCGAGCACACTGGCTCGGGAGAGCCCATCGACGAACCGGCGAGCACCGCCGCCTATACATCCGTCCTTCGCATTCCCGGGAGGCGATCGTCATCGCGCACCTGACCGGACCCGAGCTTTTCCGTTCCGACGGCACCGTCGCGATCGGGCCTCTGCGCCGAGATCTCTTGGACGTCTACCTCCGCTGGACCAATGACCCCGTGACCATGAGAGGCAACGGACGCACCGAACTCGAGGACCGCGAGGCGCTACGCACCGGGCTCGACGTCATGTTGTCGGGGGAAAACAGGCACGTCACCATCTACGACCCGGCTCGCCGGGACCACGGCGCCGGCCCGCTCCCCGTCGGCACTGCGACCTTGTCGATCGACCGTCCCGTCGCGGCTGCCGAGTACCTGATCACCCTCGGGGAGGAGGGCCGAGGCCGTGGACTCGCGGCTCCCGCCACACGCCTCGTCCTCGACGTCGGCTTCGAGGACGAGGGCCTGGAGAACGTGTACCTGACCGTCCTCGAACCCAACGTCGCCGGCATTCGCGCCTACAAACAAGCGGGATTTCGCCTCATCGGTCATCGCCGCCGCAGCGCACTGTGGGCGGGTAGGCGCGTGGACGAGATCCTTATGGACGCGATCCCCACTTCGCGAACGAGTGGCCGAGGCCGGCAGCCGGTGGCGACGTGAAGAGACTGCTTCGCGCATCCGCGAAGCAGTTTCTCTCGTGTGGGTCAGCCTTGGATGCTGTGGAGCAGTGCGGTCCAGGCTCGCGGCGAAGCCTGGATCGAGCCTGCGGCGCGGTCCTTGCTGTCTCGGATCAGGGTGTCCATCGCGGCCGTGGGCGCGATTTCGACACACTCACCGTTGCCCTGGCTGTACGTGGACGTCCGCCACGAGAAGATGTCGGCCTGCTGGGTCACGTTCAAAGGTCCTTCACCTGATTCCGGATCAATGTCTGCGTCGCGGCGACGCTCAGCGCGGCGGCTCTCATGTGATCGAACATCACGCCGTACTGCTCGATCTCGCCGTCCCGGTCAGGGTATGGGTCCGTGCTGCCTTCGACGTACACGATGTCCGGGTCGGCGGGATGCGCGTAGTTCAGGATGACGAACGGTCCTACCAGTGTCCCAAAGTGACCGCCCGCTGAGAACGGAATGACCTGTGCGATGACGTTGGGAAGCTCAGCCATTTCCAGCAAGCGTTCGAGTTGCTCGCGCATCACCTGCGGTCCGCCGACGACCCGGCGGATCGCGGCCTCGTCGAGCAGCGCGCGTACCTCCAAGGGAGCCGACCTCGTGAGGATCCGCTGCCTTGTCATGCGCACTTCGAGACGCTGTTCCAGAGCATCCTCGTTCAGGCCGATCGTCGTGGCGCGGTTGATGGCCTCGGCATAGTGCTCGGTTTGGAACAGACCCGGCACCACGTGTTGGTATGTGAGCATCTGCGATGCCTCGGCCTCAAGGCCGATGTACGTCGAGTACGGCACCTCGCTGTAGAGCTGCCACCAGCCCTTCTTGCGGGCCTCACGGGTCAGGACGGCAAGTTCGTCGCGACGTTCGGCGTCTTCCACCTTGTACAGGTCGAGCAGTTTCGTCACATCCGCCGCCGTCGGAGCGGTGCGGCCTGTTTCTATGCGCGACAGCTTCGAGTTCGACCAACCGAGGGCACGCGCCGCGTCGTCGCCGTTGAGTCGCGTGTTCGTCTCGCGGATCGCTCGCAGTTCGAGGCCGAGTCGCCGTCTGCGCACCACAGGGCTTGATGTGTTCACGTCGCCCAGTGTGGCGGCGCGCTCCCTGTGTGTCGAGAAAATTTGCAATTGCATGCCGCAGTGAGATTGCGCGATGCCCTGAGACAAGTAGAGACTGATGAAATCTAGCCATCCGTTACGGAAAGGGTGCAGACAGTCATGGCCGACATCCGATTCACCACCGTCAATCCCGATACGCCGCTGCTGCGGGACAAGCAGACCGGTGTCGTCTCCGTTCCCCTTCTCGTGCACGACGGCGAGGGGCAACCCACGAGCATCACCGAACTGCTTCTCGACTCCGTGCGGGCCGAGTTGTTGCACGCGAGCTTGTCCCGGGCCCTGAACGGTCAGGACCCGAAGGGGCGGGAGCGGTGAGTACCGAGATTGCGATTCGAAAGAGTTTCGTGCGGGCCGGGGAGTCGGCCGGACTGGCCCGGGCGAGTATGCGGCGAGTGTGTGAGGAGGCCGAACTCGACGGGGAGTGGCGCGACGATGTGGTCCTGATGCTCTCCGAGTTGGTGGCCGACGCCGCGTTGTGCTCCACCGTGGACTGGGTGACGGTGGACATCCGGACCCAGTACGCCACCCTCGAAACCGGCGAGCTGACCCACGTGCTGCTCGTCGGGGTGCAGGAAGTGGTGCCTCGGTCGACATGGTCGCCGTACGGGTACACGCAACCGCTTGTGCCGCCGCGGCGGTTCGTCCGGGGGCAGGGGCTGGGAATCGTCGCCGAGGTGGTCGCCGGGTGGCCCGGGGGCGAGTGCGGGTGGTTCCCCGGTTCGGGTGGGCCGACGTCGTGGTTTCTCGCGAGTGGGATCGATCCGGGGCTGGTCACCGGGTCGATCGCGATGTACGTGATGCCGCTCCGCGGCTATCGGGACGAAAATCTGCTTACCGCCGCGATGCTCGGCGACCCCGGGTCGGCCGCCATCCCCGCGCCGGGCGAGAGCCTGGGCCCCGTCGTCACCGAATCGGTCGCTGCCGAGGCGTAGTCGGGCGGGCCGGCTTCACCGATCACGCGGTGGCATCCGCGCGGTCACCCGAACACACGTCGGCCCCGGCGCCCGCCAAGTGGGGGTGCCGGGGCCGACGTACGGGTCAGACGCCCGCGTACGAGTGCAGGCCGTTGACGAAGATGTTGACGCCGTAGTAGTTGAAGAGGAAGCAGGCGAAGGCGATCAGGGAGACGATTGCCGCCTTGGTGCCCTTCCAACCCGCCGTGGCGCGCGAGTGCAGGTAGGCCGCGTAGGCCACCCAGGTGATGAAGGACCAGACCTCCTTGGGGTCCCAACCCCAGTAGCGGCCCCAGGCGTTCTCGGCCCAGATCGCGCCGCAGACGATCGCGAAGGTCCACAGCGGGAAGATGATCGCGTTGACCCGGTAGGCCGTCTTGTCCAGCGAGGCCGCGCTCGGCAGGCGGGCCAGCTTCTCGTCGAAGCGGCCGAGCTTGTCGCCGCGGGCGATCTTGCCCTCGTACTTCTGCCGGAACAGGAACAGGATCGACGCGAGCGCGCCGATGTGGAAGGCGCCGAACGACACGATCGCCGACGCGACGTGGATCCACAGCCAGTACGAGTCGAGCGCCGGCACCAACTGCTCGGAGTCGGTGTACAGCACCGTGACCGCGATGCCCAGCGTGGTCAGCACCGGGAGCGTCACGAACAGGCCCAGCCAGCGCACCGGGTACTTCCACAGCAACACCAGGAACGCCGCCACCACGACCATCGACACGGCCGTGGAGAACTCGTACATGTTGCCCCACGGCGCCCGCTCGACCGCGATGCCGCGCGCCAGTACGGAGCCGGCGTGCAGCAGGAAGCCGAGCACCGTGAGCGAGATCGCGACGCGGCCGAGCCGGTCGGCGCGTTCGTTGCCGCCCGACACGTTGCCCTGGTCGTCGGCGTCGCTGCCCTCGTGCCCGATGTCGCGCACGACCACCTTGGGCCGCTCCGCCAAGGCCACACCGCCGGCCGCGCCGACCGCCACGGGTTCGGCGACCTCGACCGACAGCGTCGCCGATCGCTGGGCCACCGCACCGCTCGTACCGAACGTCCATTCCATGCAGTACGCGAAGAACGCCATCAGGTAGACGGCGATCGCCGAATACATCAGGACGTTGCTGAACTGTGCGAGGTTCTCGTTGACCTCCACGCTCACTCCTTGACCTTGGTGCCGGGTGAGTTCGCCGGCGCGGCCTCGCGCAGCGCGTCCACGAACTCCTGTACCTCTTCGCCGAGTCCACCGCCCTCGGTGCGGGCGAGCCCGCCGACCTCGACGACCGTGTGGCCGTCGGGGCCCTCCACCGCGCGCACCCACATCCGGCGCCGGCGTACGAACAGTGACAGCACGAGGCCGACGATCGCGGCCACCACGCTGAAGAGTGCGAGACCCTTTCCGGGCTCGCTGGCGACCTGGAAGTTGGCCCAGGTCTTGACGCCGTCGAAGGTCATGGTGCCCGCGCCGTTGGGCAGTTCGACGGTGTCGCCGACCTTGAGCGCCTTGCGCCAGACGTCGTCGCCGGCCATGAACTTGGTCATCTTGTCGGCCTTGAGGGCGTAGAGGTTCTGCGGGACGCCCGAGTCCATGCCCAGGTCGCCCTCGTAGCCGCTGACCATGAGCCTGGGGTTGAGCAGCGACGGGAACACCGAGATCGGCCCACGCTTGGGGTCGATGAGCAGGTTGCCCTGCTGGTCGATCGGCGCGCTGGGCAGGAACTGGGCGTCGAAGGCGAGTTGCTTGAGCCCCGGGCTGACGTCGGGGACCTTGATCACGCCGGTCGAGGTGCGGTTGCCGTCCTGAGGCAGGAACACCGTCGGGCCCGAGTGGACGACCTTGCCCGTGGCGTCGCGCACGGTCACCAACGGCGCGTAGCCGGTGGCGATCATGAAGACCTTCGTGTCGCCCACCTCGAGGGGGTGGTTGACCTTGATGGTCCCCTTCTTGTCCTTGCCCTCGTGCCCGTACCAGGACTCGATGTTGGCGGTGAAGGAGCGCGGTTCGCCGCGCTTGGCGCCGGTCGGCTGGAAGGTCTGTTCGACCGAGTTCAGCCGGAACCCGAACGGCTCCAGGCTGTCCGAGTCGACCAGGGCGCCGAACTGACGGTCGTCGTACTGGGTGAGCACGTTGGCGAAACTGCCGCCCTCGACGACGATCTTGCCGCCCTTGACGCTGTAGAGGCTGCCGAGCGCGAACGCGACCAGGATCCCGAACAGCGCGATGTGGAAGAGCAGGTTGCCCGTCTCGCGGGCGTAGCCCTTCTCCGCCGCGATCGAACCCGGGCTCGGGTGCAGCCGGAATCGGCGCTTCCTGAGCGCGGCCCGCGCGGCCACCAGCACCGCGTCCGGGTCGGCCGAGGTCTCCCATCGCGCGTACGCCGGGAGCCGGCCCATGTGCCGCGGCACCGCCGGCGGCTTGGCCCGCAGCGTCTTCGCGTGGGCCCACACGCGCGGCACGATGCAGCCGGCGAGCGAGACGAACAGCAGGATGTAGATCGACGCGAACCACCACGACGCGAACACGTCGAAGAGTTGGAACTTGTCCATCACCTTCGCGCGGGTGGGATGGTCGCGGAAGTACTGGCTCACCTTGATCGGGCTGACCGGTCGCTGCGGGATCAGTGTCGGCGGGGTCGCCGCGATCGACAGCATGAACAGCAGGATCAACGCGACCCGCATCGACGTCAGTTGCCGCCACACCCAGCGCAGCCAGCCGACCACGCCCAGTTGCGGCTGGCGGATCTCGTCGTCGCCGCCGTCGTCCTGCGCGGGCGTCGTCGAGATGCCGGCATCCGCCCGGGCCTCGGGCGGCTCGGTCCGGTCGAGCTTGTCGAGCTCTTCGTCGCTTCGGGCGGTGGGGCTCATCAGAATCCGATCCGGTATCGCGTTGCCCAGGACTGCGTCTCGCGCATCACTTGGTCCCACGCCCCCGTGAGCATGAGCACGCCGAGCAGCACGAGCATGCCGCCGCCGATCCGCATCACCCAGACGTAGTGCTGCTTGACCCAGCCGAACGCACCGAGCGCCTTGCGGAACGCGACCGCGGTGAACAGGAACGGCAACCCGAGGCCGAGACAATAGGCGACCGTGAGCAGCGCGCCCCGGTTCGCGCTGGCCTCGCTCGTGGACAGGGTCAGTACGGCCGTCAGCGTCGGCCCGACGCACGGCGCCCACCCGAGGCCGAAGACCATGCCGAGCAGTGGCGCGCCGACCAGTCCTATGGTCGGCCGCTTGTGCATCCGAAACTCGCGCTGCATGCCGGGGAGCACGCCCATGAAGGACAGGCCCAGCACGATGGTGACCCCGCCGAAGATCTTCGTGATCGTCGACTGGTGTTCGATCAAGGTCTTGCCGAAGTAACCGAACGCGGCGCCCATCGAGACGAACACCGCGGTGAAGCCGAGCACGAACAGCAGCGCGCCCAGGAAGAGCCGGCCGCGCCGGGAGTCCTTGAGGTCCGCGCCGGAGACACCGGTGACGTAGCTGAGGTAGCCGGGGACCAACGGCAGCACGCACGGCGAGAAGAACGAGATCAGGCCGGCGAGCACGGCGATCGGCAGGGCCGCGAGGAGCGAGCCGGTGTAGACCGTGCTGTTGATCCCGTCCGCTGCGACAAGCACCGGATCAGACCTGCTCGTTGAGGACGGGGTCGATCATCGAGCGCAGTTCCTCGATGGTGACCGCGCGCAGGACGCGGGCCGCGATCCGGCCCTCGCGGTCGATGATCAGCGTGCTGGGGATCGCGTTCGGGTTCAACTGGCCGGTGAACTTCAGGATTTCGCGCGCGTCCGGGTCCCACAGGCTCGGGTAGGTGATGCCCTTGCTGCTGGTGAACGCGAGTGCGTTGTCCTGGGTGGCGTCACGGGTGTTGATGCCCAGGAACTGCACACCCTTGTCCTGCGTCTCCAGGTGTGCCTGCTGGAAGTCGGCGGCCTCGGCACGACAGGGCGGACACCACGAGCCCCACACATTGAGCACCACTACCTTGCCCCGGAAGTCGGCGAGGCTGACGTCCTTGCCGTCCAGGGTCTTGCCGGCGACCTTCGGGGCCTTGGAGCGTTTGTCCACCTTGGCCCGAACGATCCCGCTGTTGTCGCTGTCGACGTAACCCTTGCCGTCTCCGCCGCTCTTGCCGCCGGCGCTCATGCCGCCGCAGCCGGTGAGGGCGAGCAGGGCGGCTGCCGAGAGCAGCGCGGCACGACGGGGCAGGCGGCGTGTGAGCATGTGAAAAGTTTCGCATGCCCTCACGGCCGCTCCGCGCGGGGTCCGTCGTGCCGCCGACACAGCTTCAGTTCATCCCGATTCACACCATATAAATGGGGCGTTGTGCCCCGAAGTAAGCGAGAGCGCTACGCCCCGAAGCTCTTGTTCTGCTTCGCCTGCTTGCCCGCGAGCTTGGCCGGCAGCAGGTCGCGCGCCGGCTCGCTGTAGCCGACCGAGACGATCCGGTCCCCCTCGTAGGTGAAGGTGGTCAGCGACGCGAGCGAGCACTGCCGGTTGCGCGGGTCGTGCCACAGCCGACGACGCTCGACGAACGAGCGGGTCACCCAGATCGGCAACTGGTGGCTCACGCACACCGCCTCGTGCCCGCGCGCCGCGTCCCTGGCCGCGCCGAGCGCGCCCATCATCCGCACGACCTGCTCGATGTACGGCTCGCCCCACGAGGGCTTGAACGGGTTCGTCAGGTGCTTCCAGTGACCCGGGTTGCGCAGCGAACCGTCGCCGACCCCGAAGGTCTTGCCCTGGAAGATGTTCTCCGCCTCGATCAGGCGCTCGTCGGTGGCGATCTCCAGGTTGTGCGCGCCGGCGATCGGGGCGGCGGTCTCCTGGGCGCGCTCCAACGGCGAGGACACCACGTGCGTGATGTCGCGCCCGGAGAGGTGGTCGGCGACCCGCTCGGCCATCTTCAGGCCCAGCTCCGACAGGTGGTAGTCGGGCAGGCGGCCGTAAAGGATGCCGTGCGGGTTGTGCACCTCGCCATGACGCATGAGGTGGACGATCGTCACGTCGCCGCTGTTGTGCGACTTCCGATCGGTCTGCGGCTTCTGAGCCATCGTCAGTTCTCCTGGGCACTCGCGGCGGCACGGGCTGCGGCCGGCAGCGCGTCGAGGATACGGTTCACGGCCGCGTCGTCGTGGGCGGCGGACAGGAACCACGCCTCGAACGCGCTCGGCGGCAGGTAGACGCCGGCGTCCAGCATCGCGTGGAAGAACGCGGAGAAGCGGAACGACTCCTGGGCACGCGCCTGGTCGTAGTCGTGCACCGGCCGGTCGGTGAAGAAGATCGAGAACATGCTGCCGGCGGTGGAGACCGTGTGCGCGACGCCCTCCTTGCCGAGCGCGGCGGAAACCTCGGTGCGCAGCGCGAGCGACGCCCGGTCGAGGTGCTTGTACACCGCGTCGGTGCAGTTGCGCAGCGTGGTGACGCCGGCGGCGGTGGCGACCGGGTTACCCGACAGGGTGCCCGCCTGGTACACCGGGCCCAGCGGCGCGAGTCGGCCCATCACGTCGGAGCGGCCGCCGAAGGCCGCGGCCGGGAAGCCGCCGCCCATGACCTTGCCGAACGTCATCAAATCGGGCACGACGCCCTCCAGCCCGAACCAGCCCGCCTTGGACACCCGGAAGCCGGTCATCACCTCGTCGGAGACGAACAGCGCGCCGTGCCGTTCGCACAGCGCCTTGAGGCCGGCGTTGAAGCCGGGGCGCGGGGTGACCACGCCCATGTTGCCGGGGGCGGCCTCGGTGATCACGCACGCGATCTCGTCGCCGTGCACGGCGAACGCCGACTCGACGGCGGCGAGATCGTTGTACGGGAGCACGATCGTGTCGGCGGCGGAGGCGCCGGTGACGCCCGGGGTGTCGGGCAGTCCCAGGGTGGCCAGGCCGGAGCCGGCCGCGGCCAGGAGGGCGTCCACGTGGCCGTGGTAGCAGCCGGCGAACTTCACCACCTTGGCCCGCCCGGTGAATCCGCGCGCGAGCCGGATCGCCGACATCGTGGCCTCGGTGCCGGAGCTGACCAGGCGGACCTGTTCGACGGCCGTGACCCGGGAGACGATCTCCTCGGCGAGTTCGACCTCGCCGACGCCGGGCGTGCCGAACGACGTGCCGCGCGCGACGGCCTCGCGGATCGCCTCCTGTACGGCGGGGTGCGCGTGGCCGAGAATCATCGGCCCCCACGAGCACACCAGGTCCACGTATTCGCGGCCGTCCGCGTCGGTCAGGTACGGACCTCGGCCCGAGACCATGAAACGCGGCGTGCCGCCGACCGCGCGGAAGGCGCGGACCGGCGAGTTGACGCCGCCGGGGGTGACGGCCCGCGCACGCGCGAACAGGGCGGCCGAGGTGGGTGCGGGGTTCTCGTTGGCAGAGCTCACCCGGTCATGCTCTCAAACAAACCCGGGGCCGTGGACGACGCGCCCCTCGACCGGGCCGGGGCGTGGCGACGGACCAACCACATGGCCGCGCGGGGGGCCGCCCGTCGATCGCCGTTGGTTCCCGGGCATCCGCCACGCGAAACCGGGTGGCCGGCGCAGTATGATCGGGCGACCCGGACCCGTGCCCACGGGTGAGGTATGTCCGGCGGAGTGCAGCACGACGATCGGGGTGCGCGCGTGGCGGCGAGAACACGTCGGAGTGGTCGGTCCGGGCGACACCACCGGATAGCCGGCGGTGTGGTGCCGGCGGTGACGGTCCTGCTGACGCTGGTCGGGACGACGGCGTGCGGCGGCGACTCCGACGACGGCTCGAAGTCCGGGTTCATCGGCGCGTTGGACGCCGTGCGCGACGACGCGAGCACGCGGGCGTGGCTGGAGTTCGGCGACACCGCGGCGATCGTGAAGGCCAACGGGGGCACCGACCGGGCCGGACCGTATGCGAGCCTGCTCGGCATGGGCTACACCGACGTCGCCACGATGGGGGAACAGCTGCCCCAGGCCTTGGGGTTCGACCCGGCGAAGTCGCGCGAGGCTTGGTCCGCGGGTCGCGAACCGGACAAGGGCGGGGTGTTCGTCGGCGGCTTCGACAAGGGCACGGTGACCGACAAGCTCAAGGAGTTGGGCGGCAAGCCCGAACCGAGCGACTCGAACGTGTACCGCCTGCGCGCCGACAACGAGTTGGGTTTCGACGACCCGCTCGCCCAGAAACTCCCGTTGGGCACCGCCCGGTTCAACACCGTTCGGGTGTCCGATCGACAGGTCGGCTACGGTCCCGGTGCGCGCCTCGCCAATCTCACCCACGGCGCGAAGCTGGGCGCCGACTCGGATGCCAGGTCCCTGGGCGAGTGCCTGGACCACCCGCTCGCGGCGGTGCTCACCGACCGGGCCGGCGGCGGCGAGACGCCGAACGGGCCGCGGATCGCGGTGGGCGTGCGGGGCAAGTCCGGTGCCGCGGGCACCGAGGTGCTGTGTGTGGCCACCGCCTCCAAGGACGCCGCGAAGGCCGAAGCCGACCGGCTGCGCGCGGTGTTCGCCGGGGGCGGGACCACGTCGTCGGGCGTCGCGTGGAATGTCGTGCTCACCGACATCCGAGTCGAGGTCACCGACAGGCACGTCGTCGAAGTCACCGCGCACCCGTCGGGTCCGGTCCGAACCGGCGTGTTCCTGAAGGCGTTGAACGACATGTCACTGGGTATGACGTTCGCCGGCCGATCCCCGGGCGGGGAGTCCTGACGCATGCCGCTGCGGGACCGGTTCCGAGTGGTGCACACCTGTTACCCAACTGCGGTACGGGATGCACGAACGACCTGCGACGATCTTCAACGAGCCACCCCCATTCCCGCCTTGCCCTGTATCGACACAGCCGGCACCGACACACCCAGCACCGACATGCCGAGCAGCGCCGCCCCGAACGTCCACTCCCCGAGCACCCACTCCCCGACCCCCCTGTGTTCCCGGACAACCCGGCAGGCCCGGCAGATCCGGGTGACTCGGCTCGCCCCGAGGACCCGGCAGCCGCACCCGACACAGCCGACCCAGACGACCGAGACAACCGAGCAGGGAGCGATGGCGTCGGGCGCCACCAATGCGCGCACGTGTCACGGTGCCGACCTTCGACGGGAGGCGCACACGTGGGCGTGACGTATGAGTACTTCGGCGCACCCGATCGTGCGTCGGCCGCCCGGGTTCCCCCGCTGATCGATCCGGCGGACACGGTCGAGCGGCCCAGCAATTCGTACGTTTCCTTCGTGAAGCCGGAGACGGTCAGCGCGATGGTGCTCTCGCTCCTGGGGGACACCCCGCAGGACGCGACGCCGCCGTTGGAACTGGTCGTCCTGCATCCGGCCCACGCGGTCATGCAGTTGCCGCCGATGTTGATGGACGTGCTGCGCAACGCGACCGACGAGGAGTTGGGGGCGGCGGCCTTCATCTGGTCGACCTTCCCGGACCGGCGCGTGCCGCGGGACGCGTATCTGCTGTATCGGATGCTGCACGACTGGACGAAGTTCGCTCGGGAGCTGCATCACGCCGGGCATCAGTTGTACTGCCTGATGCACTCGTGACCCGGTCCCCTCGTGAGCGACGCCCCGGCACGTGGCGGATTCCTTCACGATCACCGGCCTAACCCACTTGAGTTATTAACCCACGCGGTTTAGCGTGCGACCCATGACAGGGACGCACGCCGGACCGGCGTCGGAACGTGGCGCCGGCGCCCGCCTTTTGATGATCGAGGCCGCCGAGCGGCTGTTCGCCGAGCGCGGCATCAACGGGGTGTCGCTGCGCGAGATCGGCGCCCAGGCCGGGCAGCGCAACACCGCCGCCGCGCGCTACCACTTCGGGTCGAAGGAGACCCTGGTGGACGCGGTCTTTCGGCATCGGATGGAACCGGTGAACGCGCGGCGCCTGGCGATGCTCGACGAACTGACCGAGGCCGGCCGCGAACACGACGTCCGCGGTCTGGTCGAGGCGTTCCTGTTCCCCCTCGCCGAAACGCTCGGCGAGCCGGGAAAGCCCAGTTGGTACCTGCGTTTTTGTGTGCACGCGGGTTTCGTCGCGGGCACTGCCGCGCGTGACCTCGCCCGCGAGGAGTGGACGCGCGGCATCTACACGGTCCGGGAGCGACTGTTCGACCTGAACGCCTCGTTGCCCCCGCGCATCCGCGACGACCGTTGGGTGTTGCTGTCCTCGTACCTCACCCACGCCCTCGCCGACCGCGAGATGGCGATGCACTATCCCGGCACCCGTCCCGTCTCCGACCGCGACGTCTTCCTCGCGGGTCTGACCGACACCGCGGTCGCACTGTTTCTGGCCCCGGTCTCCGACCGGACCGGGCGTCTGATCGAAGGATCCAGGTAGTTCTCCAAGCCCCGCCCCGTTTCAGGAGGTTCGGCAATGACGAGCACCATCGAACAACCCACCTACGACGACCCCACCCCCGCCGCGGCCGCCGCGCTCGGTCTCCAAGTGCGGCCGATGGCCGGGCACATCGGTGCCGAGATCTTCGGCGTCGACCTGACTCGGCCGCTGGAGGCCGCCGCGGTCGCCGAGATCCGGGCGATCTGGCTGAAGTGGAAGGTGGTGTTCTTCCGCGACCAGCACCTGACCCAGGAACAGCACATCACGTTCGCCCGCCAGTTCGGCGAACTCGCGCCCGGACACCCGACGTTGCCGGCCGCCTTCCCCGAGCACCCGGAGATCCTGCTGCTCGACAACCAGCAGATGGGCATGGGCGGGGGCGGCGGTTTCGTGGAGAGCCGCTGGCACACCGACGTCACCTTCATCCCGAACCCGCCGACCGCCTCGATCCTGCGCGGCGTCATCGTGCCGCCCTACGGCGGCGACACGCAGTGGTCCAACCTCGTCCTCGCCTACGAACGACTGTCCGACCCGCTCAAGGAGCTCGTCGACGGGTTGCACGCCGTCCACCACAACACCCTTCCGATCAAGCGCGGCGAACTTCCGGGCAAGCTCGCCAAGCAGTTCCTCGGTGAAGGACTGCGCTCGGTGCACCCGGTCGTGCGCGTGCACCCGGAGACCGGTGAGAAGGTCCTGTTCGTCAACCCGAACTTCACCAGCCACATCCTGGAACTGAGCCGCCAGGAGGGCGCGCACGTCCTGGAGATGCTCTACGAGCACATGGCCGACGCCGAGTTCAGCGTCCGCTTTCGCTGGCAGCCCGGCAGCATCGCGTTCTGGGACAACCGCGCGACGGTGCACCTGGTGCCCACCGACGTGCCGCCGGGCATGCGCCGCTCGATGCAGCGGGTGACCCTCGCCGGAGAGAACTCGGTCGGCCCCGACGGCTCGCAGTCGTACCCGTTGGAGAACTGACCCGCGAAGCGGGCCCGCGGCCCGGGCTCACGGGTCCCTCGACCGCCCCCGCCGGTGCGCTTCGACGCACCGGCGGGGGCGGTCGTGTGCACGCATGGTGGCCGCCGTCCGTCCCCATGAGGCCGGTTTCGCGCACCTTTGACGTCGGTTTCGTACATCACCGGCTGACGGAGCGTGAGATCTGCGAGCCGGACATCAGCCAGAGGGCTTGTCGGTGCCACCGATTCGACGCGATGCTGTTCTCCGGGTGGCGTTTGTGCACCACTCTCTCTGCGCCCTCGCTACGTGCGAGATCGCTGTCCTTAGCCGTTGGGGGACCGGCAGATGCCGACAAGGGATCCGATGTTCCAGGGGCGCAGGCTCCGAGCGTTTCTCCGCCAGACGCGTGAGGCGTGTGGCTTCACCCAGCGAGACGTCGCGCTGGAGATGGATTGGTCGCTCTCGAAGCTGATCCGGATCGAGACCGGTCAGGTCAACATCTCGACCACCGACCTGCGGGCGCTGCTCCAGCACTACGGCGTGAACGACCCGGCCCGCGTGGCCGATTGGGTGGACGCGGCCCGGGCGTCGAAGCAGCGCAGTTGGTGGTACTCGTACCGCAACATGGTCACGACCGAGTTCAAGGTCCTGCTCGGCTACGAATCCTCGGCGACGGTGATCCGCAACTTCGAGCCGCTGCTCGTGCCGGGTCTCTTACAGACCGAGGAGTACGCCCGCGAGGTCATCCGCATCCTGGCCGGCCCGGACACCGCGGGTCTGGAGGACTTGGTCGACCTGCGCATGGAGCGGCAGGATCGACTGGTGCGCCCCGACGGGCCCAGGCTGCACTTCATCGTGGACGAGAACGTGGTGCATCGCATGGTCGGCAACTCGGCGGTCATGCGCAACCAGATCCGCCGCATGCGCGAGTACGCGGAATGGCCCAACATCACGCTGCGCGTCATCCCGTTCTCGGCCGGGCTGTACTCCCGGGCCCGAATCGCGTACCAGCTCCTGGAGTTCCCCGATGTCGAGGACGAGGCCGTCCTGTTCATCGAGAACGCGTCCGGCGACATCGTCATACGCGAGAGCAACCAGGAGGATCCGCCGCTGGTCTCCCCGCTGTCCTACCTCGAAACCTTTTGGGGGATCGAGCAGTTGGCCTCGCGAGACCTCACTCCGGCGATGCTCGACACCGCTCTGGAGCGCTTCGGCCCCACCGCGTCCGCGGCGCCGGAGTCGGACGCGGACGACGGGGCCGAGGGGCACCGGGGCGCCGACTCGGACGTGGGCTCGGGCTCGGGGCAGGGCTCGGGCTCCGGCTCGGGGCAGGGGTCGGGCGAGTAACCGATGTGCCGCAGGCGTACTGGCAACAGGCCGGCTGCCTGTACGCGCGCGGCCACGACGCGAGTTGAGTACAGACGAGTTGAATACTTACAAAGAGCCACTTGGCTGATTGCGTATTCCTGCGCATAATGGCTAGTGGTATCCGTTGCTCGATGTCGGAGAGCAGCACGGTGTTGCGGCGGCCACCGCAACGCTACGAACGAGTTGTTCCGCAGTCAGATTTCATGACTTGTCGGGGCAACTCGTTCTTTTTTGCCCGAGGGTGGGTATTGCCGAAGAGTAACGACTCTGGCGGAACCGGACGGGCGTGTGCACAATCCAAGTGAAGGCTTCTTTGCCGTCCTATCCGACAGTCTGAAAGGACGGCCCATCACGAAAGGAAGTGAGACGTAGTGCAAGATGACTTCGAGAGGATGCTTCGCGTGATCTTTCTGCTCGTTGCCGTGGCCGCGGTAACTGCGGGGGCGCTTTACTACTCCCTCCGAGCTGCCGGACTGCTCTCCCTCATCGGGTAACGGATACCATCCACCGCTGAGACCATCCATGCGCGGCCTGCCTCCAAGAGCAGGCCGCTTCGCATGTCCGCAGAGTGAACCACCGGCCGTTGCCCCGGACTTCAGTACTCCGCGTGGCCGGTCCGCTGCAAGAAGGCCCCCCATGAGCGCGAGCCGAAGGCCAGGCGTGGCCCGTAGGGCTCCTTCGAGTCCCTGACCTGCACGTCGTCGGCCCATCGGGCCTCCACGCAGTTGCTCAGGCCGCTTGCGCTGCTCTTGCGCCACGCGGAATCCAGCGGTTCGAACTCCGCCATGGTCTGCCTCCGATATGGGCCGATGGGAATGGTTGAAACTGCCGACCGGATGGTTCCGCGCAGGTGTGAACCCTCTGCGGGGCGACCGACTTCGAGGGCGCGCAAAGCATAACCCTTGGCGTCGCCCATCGTTAAATCCTTCACCCGCCCGATTGACACCCATCAGTGCGCCGCCCCGCTAATGGACAGGTGGCTGATTGCCGGTTCGCTCACCCGTCCGCAGTATTCCCCCGGCTTCGAACCAACTTACGGGATATGGGAGGACCGAGAAGGGAAGAACCCAAAAGATATGAGTTCGGAACGTCAAGGACCGGTTTCGTTCTTTCCGATCCGATCCTGCAACGTCCCGACCAACCGCTGGATCGGCTCGACGGGCGGCGTGGACGGTGGGCCGATGACCGACTCGTGCACGACGGCCACCAACGGGCCGCTGCGGACGACGCCGTAGTCGGCGTACTGCGCTTGGCCGTCGACGACGCCTTGACTGCGCCAGATGAGGCCGGAGCGGTCCAGGCTCTTGATGTTGGCTCGACCGTTGCCGTCCAGGTTGGGCAGGTTCGTCGCCGGGCACGCGCCGTCGAGCCCCCTTCGGAGATCGGACGCCGCCAGCTCGGCCGAGTTCTCGTCGTTGTAGCGCACCAGCAGCACGGACGCGCCGCCCCCGCCATCGTGCGAGTAGATGCGCTCCTGGGCCTCGACCGCGCCGAGCCCGGAGAAGGTCAGCGACGTGCACGGGCCGAAGTCGTCGGTCACCGGCGGCCGGGTGTCCGTGACGCGCCAGTTCTCGAACACGCCGGGCACCACCATGAAGTCCGCGGGCGTGGGGAAGAGTGCCTCGGTCAGCGGCGTGGCGGCCGCCACGGTCGCAGCCGGCGTCTCGGCCGACATCTGCGACGGGGCGGCGGAGCGTACCGGTGTGGCGCTCGCGACGCTCTCCATCGACGCCAGCGACGGGACCGCGGCGGCCTGCTCGTGCTGCGGTCGGCCAGCGTCGTCGTCGTCTCCCACGACGCCCACGAAGGACACCCCACCGGCGAGGACCACGAGCGCGGCCACCGAGACCGCGATCCTGTTCCGCACCCGTCGGCGCCTGACCGCGCGGTGGACGGACTCGACGGGCGGGCGGGGCGCGTGCGGCGCGAGATGGACGACCAACTCGCGAAAGCGCTCGTCGAGCCGGTCCGCCGCGTGGCGGTCGTCGTGGTCGTCCGCGCTCTCAGGGCTGTGCCGCATGTCCGAACTCGCCATTCCCACTCGACCGGCCAATACCGACCCGACCGGGTCGTTCCCCACTCGACAGGTGTTCAGTTTGACGCATGGGCGCCCCGCCACGGTTCCCGGCGGGGTGTGCGATCAGTCGCCTTGACGGGTCAGAGTCCCCGTGGATGCCGAGCTCAGAATCCCCGTCCCGGGCGCGTTGTAGGCCATCGTGTTGTTCGGGCCCGGCTTGAGGATGGCCTCGCCGTCGACGCAACCGGTGCCGTCGTTCCTGGTCAGATGGCTGGTGATCTTCACCTCCGTCGACCCGGTGACCGCGACCAGTTCCTGGTCCGCCTCGCACTCGGCGTGCTCGCCGAGCGCGCCGTTCCCCAACAGCTTGCTGGTGCCGACCTTGGCCCCCACGTTGCCGCCGGTGAGCGTGATCGTCACCGTGGCCTTGGTGCCGTACGTCGACACCACGGGCCCCGACCAGGTCCCGTAGAAGCTTCGGGGAAGCGTGCCCGCGGCGGTGTCCGGTTTCCCCGTGGTCAAGGCAGTGCCGGACGGGCTCGGCGCGAGCGACTCGTTCGAGCCGGACCGGGAGGGGCCGCCGCTGCTCGCCGTGTCTGCACTCCGGCCCCGGTTCTTCTCCTTGCCGTCGCTGTCGTCCGGCAACAGCAGGGCCGCCGCGACGGCACCGCCGATCACGACGGCGACGACCGGGTACACCCACGGGCGGCGCCACAGCGGGCGGGCGGGCTCCGGGCGGGGCGGCGGCACGTACGTCTCGGCCGGCGGGGTCGCGGAGCCGGGCGGGGAGAAGAGCGGACGCGGCGGGCCGCTCGTCGGGTGCTGGTGCGGGTCGGGGTACTGCGGTCCGGACGGCTGCGGGCCCGGTGGCTGCTGGTTGAAGTACTGAGGACCGACCTGCTGGGGACCGGACTGCCGGGATCCGGACTGCCGGGATCCGGACTGCTGGGGACCGAAGTGCTGCGGGCCGGAGTTTTGCGCACCGAAATGCTGCTGCCCGCCGGAGCGTTCGGCGCTCGGTGGTTCGGCGCTCGGGTGCTCCGTGCTCGGATACCCCGTGGCCCCCGAGCGGTCGTCCCACGTCGGCGATCCGGTGCCGGTCGGTACGAACGTGCCCGAAGCGTCGGGCGTCCCGTCGTCGTCGAGTTCCAGGAGTTCGACCGCGCGGCGGGACAGCGCCGTGGTCAGGTCCATCGGCAGCCAGTGGCCGGCGACCAGGTCGGCCGTACCGCCCGGGGAGAGTGCCGCGAGCACCTCGGCCGGGGTCGGTCGGGACGACGCGTGCTTGGTCATGCACGCGGCCACGATCTCCCGTAGCGCGACCGGGAGTTCCTCCAGACGCGGCTCCTGCGCGACGATCCGGTACATCAGCGCCTGGCCGCTGCCCTCGCCGAACGGGCCGCTGCCGGTCGCGGCGAACACGAGTACCGACCCGAGCGAGAACACGTCGCTGGGCGGCCCGATGTCGCGCCCGTCGACCTGCTCGGGCGACATGAATCCGGGCGAGCCGACGGTGTGCCCGGTGCGGGTGAGTACCGACGCCTCCATCGCGCGCGAGATGCCGAAGTCGATCACCCGCGGCCCGTCGAGCGAGAGCAGCACGTTGGACGGCTTGATGTCGCGGTGTACGAGCCCGGCCGCGTGGATCGCGGTCAGCGCCTCGGCCAGGCCCGCCCCGAGGGTGCGCACGGTCTCCTCGGGCAGCGGGCCGCGCCCGGCGACCGCCTCGTACACGCTGGGGCCCGCGACGTAACCGGTGACCACCCACGGCGTCGCCGCCTCGGTGTCGGCGTCGAGCACGGGCGCGGTCCACGCGCCGCCGACCCGCCGCGCGGCGTCCACCTCCCGGCGAAAGCGTTCGCGAAAACCCGGGTCGTCGGCCCACTCGGCGCGCACGACCTTGATCGCGACGACCCGTCCGCCGCGATTGCGCCCGAGGTAGACCCGACCCATGCCGCCGGCTCCGAGGACACGGAGCACGCGGTAGCCGCCGATGTACCGCGGATCCCCCGCTTCGAGCGGTTTCACAGGACGCCCCCTCGTCTTCCGACAGTTCGCCAGAGGATACGCGGGTGCACCCATTTCGGGTGCGCCGGACGGCGTGCCCGTGACCGATCCGAGGCGTCTCCCTCACGGTCGGTCGCGGGGCGGCGAACGGGTCGACGGCGGGTCGCCGAGTGGGTCGCCGAGTGGGTCGACTCAGAACTCGACCGGCATCGCGGTCAGGCCGCGAATGAACGACGAGGGCCCGTGCACGAGTTCGGCGTTGGGCGCGAGTCGCAGGTCGGGCAACCGGCGCAGGATCTCCTCGAACGCGACCCGGATCTCCAGGCGCGCGAGCGAGGATCCCAGGCAGAAGTGTGGCCCGGTACCGAACGCGATGTGCTGGTTCGGGGTACGGAACGCGTCGAAGCGCTCGGGGTCGGCGAACACCCCGGCGTCCCGGTTCGCGGCGCCGTAGAGCATCATCACGGTCGAGTCGGCCGGGATCACCGTGCCGTGCAGCTCCACGTCACGTGTCGTGTGGCGGGCCATGTTGACCACCGGCGACACCCAGCGCAGCGATTCCTCGACCGCCGACGGGATCAACGTCGGATCCTCGCGCAGGCGCGCGAACTGGTCGGGATGGCGCAGGAGTTCGGCCAGGCCGCCGGATATCACGTTGCGGGTCGTCTCGTTGCCGCCGACGAGCAACAGCAGGGATTCGCCGATCAGTTCGTCGAACGACAGCTTGCCGCCGTCGATCTCGGCGTGTACCAGGATGCCGATCAGGTCGTCGGACGGCGTCTTGCGCCGGTCCTCGATCACCTGCGTGGTGTAGGCGACGTACTCGGTGAACGCCTCGCCGGCCTTGTGGCTCATCTCGCCGCCGTCGGACAGCATGACCATCACGTCGGCCCAGTGCTGGAGTTGGTCGAGGTGTTCGGCACCGACCCCGAGCAGCTCGCCGATCAGCGTCATCGGCAGCGGCGCGGAGAACTGCCGGACCAGGTCGGCGGTGCCACCGCCCGCGATCATCCGGTCGATCAACGTCGTGACGATGTCACGGACGTGGTCCTCCATCGCGGCGATCTGCCGGGGGGTGAATCCCTTGGAGACCAGCTTGCGGCGGCGGTAGTGGGTCGGGTCGTCCGCGTCGATCATCGACGGCTGCGGATAGCCGATCGGCCGCGAGCCCTTGGCCGACGAGAACAGTTCGGGATTGCGCTCGGCCCACGACAGGTCGGCGTGCCGGGTCAGCCCCCATACGCCCGCGCGCTCGCTGTAGTACACGGGCGCCTGCTCCCGTAGCCACGCGTAGTCGGCGTAGGGGTCACCGGCGTACCAGTCCCGGTCGAGCAGGTGGATGTCGCGGTGCGTCTCGCGCAGGGTGGGAGCCGTCATGGCAAGCCTCCAGTGGTCACGTGTCGAGCGGGTCGAGCGGAACGAAGAGTCGGACGGCGGTGCGCATCAGGTCCTGGACCTCCCCCACGGCGCGTCCCCTCGCGGTGAGGCTGACCAGGCCGGAGAGCAGGACGTGGCCCAGGACCGTCTCGATGTCGCGGCGGCGGTCGTGATCGGCCGGAGTGGGCTCGAAAGCCGCGGCTGCGCAGGGTTCGGAAGCCTCGGCTGCGCGGGGCTCGGAAGCCGCGGCTTCGGCGGGTTCGGCTTCCTCGCCGAAGGCCAGTCCGGTGATCCGGTGGATGCTCTGGTGGAAGGTCTCGTGCGACTGACCCGCGGACGGGTCGGGCGCGGTGGCGGCCTGGACGACGGCCTCGGTGAGCAGCCGGTTCTCGGCGCTGACCTCGACGATCCGACACAGCAGCGCGGCCAGGCGACCCGCCGGGTCGGCGGGCAGTTCCTGCTTGGCGAGCTCGTCCGAGAGCTCGCCGATCCACAGCGCCGACACCTCACTGAGCAGGTGGTTCTTCGACGTGAAGTACCGGTACACGGTGGCCCGGGCCACCCCCGCGCGGTCCGCGACGTCGTGCATCGTCACGGCGGCATAGCCACCGTCGAGCGCGAGGTCGCACGCGGCACGCACCAGCCGCTCGCGCCGAGCCTGCTGGTCGCGGGTGAGCGACCTGGTGAGGGTGATCGTCGAACTGGTCCGGGGTTCGGCCACGGGAGAGCCTGTTCTCTGGGGTCGTGCTGCGGGGACGGTGCACGGGGTGCTGCGACTCGTTCCGCGGCGATCTTGCCTACGGATGAGACGGAAGTCTAGTCTGACGTCTCGTCAGATCAATTGAGAACGTGTTCCAGAAATCCGTTGCCCAACCCGTGGTGGCACTCGCGCCCGGACCGGCCCGACCGAGCATCCGCCCGACCGGGGACCGACCCGGGAACGGACCCGGGGACCGACCCGGGAACGACCCGGGAACGACCTGGGAACGGACCCGGGAACCGACTCTCGGGAAACCCCGGGAGCCGCGCCGAAAGCCGCCTCGGCGGACCGCTCGAAAGCCACCCGATCGAACACCGGAGACACCGTGACTGCCAGGTCAGGACCGCTCGCGGGGATCCGCGTCGTGGAGTTCGTCGGCCTCGGGCCGGGCCCGTTCTGCGGGATGCTGCTCGCCGACCTGGGCGCGGACGTACTGCGGATCGACCGCGCCTCCGACGCGCGCAGGGGCTACGCGAAGCCGCCCCGCAACCCGATGAACCGCGGCAAGCACTCGATCGCGGTGGATCTCAAGCACCCGGACGGGGTCGGCCTCGCGCTGCGCCTGGTCGAGGGCGCCGACGCGTTGATCGAACCCTTTCGCCCGGGCGTGATGGAACGCCTCGGCCTGGGCCCCGAGGTGTGCGCCGAGCGCAATCCGCGGCTCGTGTACGGGCGGCTCACCGGCTGGGGCCAGACCGGCCCGCTTTCGTCGGCCGCGGGCCACGACATCGACTACATCGCGCTGGCCGGCATGTTGGAGCCGATCGGTCGCGCCGGTCAGCCGCCGAGCATTCCGCTCAACCTCGTCGGCGACTTCGGCGGTGGCGGCCTGTTGCTCGCGTTCGGTCTGGTGGCCGCGCTGGTGGAGGCCGGCCGCTCCGGGCAGGGCCAGGTGGTGGACGCCGCGATGATCGACGGCGCCGCGACGCTCGGCGCGACGTGGTTCACCATGGCCGCCTCCGGGACGCTCGGGCCACGCGGGACGAACATGCTCGACGGTGGGGCGCCGTTCTACGACGTCTACGAGACGGCGGACGCGAGGTTCGTCGCGGTCGGCGCGATCGAGCCGCGTTTTTGGGCCGAGTTGGTCCACCGCGTGGGGCTGGCCGAGGATCCCGTGTTCACCGACTTCGCCAGGCAGCACGACCGGGCCCACTGGCCCGCGATGAAGGCCCGGCTCGCCGAGGTGTTCGCCGGCCGTACCCGCGACGAGTGGTGCGCGCTCCTCGAAGGCACCGAGACGTGCTTCGCGCCGGTGCTCTCCCCCGCCGAGGCGCACGAACACCCGCACCACGTCGAGCGCGGCACGTTCCTGCACGCGAACGGCCTGCCGGAACCGGCCCCCGCGCCCCGCTTCTCCCGTACGCCCGCCGCCGTACCGACCCGACCCGTCAACCCGGGCCCGGCCGCGAAGGGCGGCGACACCGACAGTGCGCTCGCCGCGTGGGGCGTCCCCGACGCGGAGATCGACCGCCTCCGGGACACCGGGGCGGTCGTCTGACCCGACGGCGGTCGTCCGGGTCCGCTCGCCGGCCCGAGCCGGCGTCACCAGTCTTCGGCAGCAGATACGTCAGTTAGGGACTTCATGGAACTTCACGAGGCGCTGTACACCACGCGCGCGATGCGCAGGGTCGGAACGGATCCCGTTCCTTACGACGTACAGGCCCGCATCCTGGACGCGGCGGTGCGCGCGCCCAGCGGCGGCAACACGCAGGGCTGGCGCTTTCTGCTGGTCGACGACCCGGCGGTGAAGGACCGCCTCGGGCCGCTGTACCGGGAGGCGATCGACACGCTGTGGAAGACCGTGTACGCGCCGCGCGTGGCCGCCGCCGCGGCCGATCCGGACAGCGCCGAGAGCCGACAGTTCCTACGCGTGCAGCGCTCGTCGCAGTGGCTCGCGGACAACTTCGAACGGGTGCCGCTCTTCCTGTTCGGCTTCGTGCAGCACGACCCCACGGGCGGTTCGATCTTCCCGGCCGTGTGGAGCGCGATGCTCGCGGCCCGCGCGGAGGGGGTCGGTACGGCGTTGACCGCCGTACTGGGGATCGGGCATCGCGACGCGGTCATGGAGGTGCTGGGGGTGCCGCCGGGTCGGGGCTGGCACATGTCCTGCTGCGTGTCGTTCGGGTATCCGACCGGCAGGTGGGATGTCGCGCCCAGGACTTCGGCGCACGAGGTGGCCTATCGCAACACGTGGGGCGAGTCGGTCGGCTTCGAGGTACCCGAGCCGCTGTGGCCGGCGAACGGTGCGGCGTACGTCGCGAACTCCCTTGCGGGTGAGGCCGAGTGACACGTGAAGCGTTGCCTTTGCAGGGTTCGGTCGCGCTCGTGACGGGTGGTGGCAGCGGCATCGGACTGGGTTGCGCGCAGCGGTTCGCGGCCGACGGGGCGCAGGTGGTGATCGCCGGGCGCAGCGAGGAGCGGCTGCGCGGCGCGGTGGCGG
This sequence comes from Streptomyces sp. SID3343, assembly GCF_009865215.1. GTDB lineage: Bacteria > Actinomycetota > Actinomycetes > Streptomycetales > Streptomycetaceae > Embleya. The sequence goes on from NZ_WWJX01000377.1 coordinate 28,903, forward strand.
AGATCGAGCGGGTCGCTGCGGCGGATGTGCGGGTCGCCTACGTGGTGACCGATGTGACGGACGAGCGCCAGGTCGAGGCCGCGGTGGCCCGGGCCCGCGAACTGGGCCCGCTGCGCGCGGTGGTCGCGTCGGCCGGCGGCAACTCGACGATGGGGCCGTTGACGCAGATCGACACCGCCAAGTGGCGCGACACCGTCGAGTTGAACGTCACCGGCACGATGCTCGTGCTCAAGCACACGGCCCGGATCATGGCGTCGGCCGGCGGCGGTTCGTTCGTCGCGATCTCCTCGATCGCGTCGTCGAACACACACCGCTGGTTCGGCGCGTACGGGGTGAGCAAGGCCGGCATCGACCACCTGGTCAAGCTCGCGGCCGACGAGTTGGGCGCGAGCGGGGTCCGGGTCAACAGCATCCTGCCGGGCCTGGTGGCGACCGACATGGTCGGCGCGGTCACCCAGGGCGGTCCGGTGCTCGACGACTATCTGACGTGTACTCCCCTCGGCCGGGTCGGGCAGACGCAGGACATCGCGTCGCTCGCGGCGTTCCTGGTGGGTCCGGAGTCCACGTGGATCACCGGGCAGAACATCAACGTGGACGGCGGCCATCATCTGCGCCGCGGTCCGGATTTCAGCGCGTTCCTGGAGCCGGTGTTCGGCGCCGAGGGACTGCGCGGCGTGGTGGCGCCCGCCGCGGACGGGGCTTTCGGCACGACTTCCGGCTCGGCCTCCGATTCTGCTGCGCATGCCACTTCCGGTTCGGCCTCCGATTCTGTCGCCGAGGCGGCTTCCGGCTCGACTCCCGAAGGGAACTGACGATGACCCAGCGCGTTTTCAACCTCGCGGACCTCTTCGAGGTCGTCGTGGACGCCTGTCCGGATCGGCTCGCGCTGATCGCGGGCGAGGTCCGGCTGACCTACCGTCAACTGGACGAGCGGGCCAACCGGGTCGCGCACGCGTTCGCGACGGCGGGGCTCGGCCCCGGCGACCACATCGGCATCTACTCGCGCAACCGGGCCGAGTGGCTGGAGGCGATGATCGGCGCGTTCAAGGCGCGCATGGTGCCGATCAATATCAACTACCGCTACGTGGAAGACGAGTTGCGCTACATCGTCGACAACGCGGACCTGGCGGGGCTGGTGGTCGAGCGCGGCTACCTGCCCAAGGTCGCGGCGGTGCGGGACGGCGCCTCCGCGTTGGCACACGTGTTCGTGGTCGCCGACGAGCACGACGACAAGCTCGACGGCACGATCGACTACGAAGCAGCGCTCGCGAACGAGAGCGGTGCTCGCGATTTCGAGCAGCGCTCTCCCGAGGACCGCTACATGGTCTACACGGGCGGCACCACCGGCTTCCCCAAGGGCGTCGAGTGGCGCTCGCACGACATCTTCTGCTCGGCGATGGGCGGCGGGAACTTCGGCGGCGAACCGATCGAAAACCCCGAACTGCTCGCCGGCAAGGCCGAGGGCGCGCCGCTCGTCCAGATGCTGACCACGCCGTTGATGCACGGCAACGGCCAGTGGGTCACGTGGATCACCTTGTTCAGCGCGGGCACCGCGATCATGTGGACGGGCCACCGATACGACCCGGTGGAGATCCTGCGGACGATCGAGCGCGAGGGCGCGGTGACGATGATGCTGGTCGGCGACGCGATGGCGCGGCCGATCGCGGACGAGCTGGAGCGCGGTTCGTACAACGTCGAGACGCTCAAGGTGATCGGATCCGGCGGGGCGTTGCTGTCACCGTCGGTCAAGGCGCAGCTCGTCCGGCTGATCCCCGGGCTGTACATCTCCGACAGCTTCGGCGCCTCGGAGTTCGGCGCGGGCAGCTCGCAGACGCCCGGCGGGCGTTTCCCGCTCAAGCCGAAGACGGCGGTACTGGGCGAGGACCTGCGTCCGGTGGGCGTGGGCGAGAGCGGCCGGCTGGCGCGGACCGGCTACATCCCGATCGGCTACTACAAGGACCCGGTCAAGACGGCGGAGACCTTCCACGTCGACCCCGACGGCGTGCGCTGGGTGATCCCCGGGGACTTCGCCCGAGTCGAGGACGACGGCGACGTGACGCTGCTCGGTCGGGGCTCGGTGTGCATCAACACCGGTGGCGAGAAGGTCTTCCCCGAGGAGGTCGAGGGCGTCCTCAAGGCGCACGCGGCCGTCTACGACGCGGTGGTCGTGGGGGTCCCCGACGCGCGCTTCGGCGAGCGCGTCGCGGCGGTCGTGTCGCTGCGCGAGGGACACACCCTGACCACGGACGACCTGGCGGAGCACGCCCGCGACCACATCGCGGGCTACAAGGTCCCGCGTGACCTGGTCGTGGTCGACGAGGTCCCCCGCACCCCGGCCGGCAAACCGGACTACCGCTGGGCCAAGACCACCGCCGCCGCAGCCCTCACCCCCTGACCCACCCCACCAACCGGCCCGGCCCGCCGCCCACTGGACGGGGACGGCGGACCGGGCCCCCTCCGTACCCCCACCCGCCCGCGCAGCCCTCCAACCGCAACGCAATGAGTGGCGCGGGCGAAACAGAACCCCACCGCGCGCCCCACCAGGCTCAGGGGCCCGACCACCCGCACCCTCGGCCGTAAAACCCCAACCACCCCCGAAAACGGCACGGGTGGTGCGGGTGGGAACCCCAAAAAAACCCGACCACCCCCAAACCGCAGCCGCACGCACCACGCACCACCCCCGGAGCGGCTCACGCCCGACCGCGACCCGCCCACCCCGCCCGTCCCGCAAAAAAAGACCGCGCCCAC
>NZ_WWJX01000378.1 GCF_009865215.1 Streptomyces sp. SID3343
TAATTGAATCACCGCATGTGATTTCTGGTTCGCCGTTGTCTCGGTTGATATCGAGGTTCGATGGTTTTCCGGTGGTCTTGGCGGAGAGGAAACGCCCGGTCTCATTCCGAACCCGGAAGCTAAGCTCTCCAGCGCCGATGGTACTGCACTCGAAGGGGTGTGGGAGAGTAGGACGCCGCCGGAATTTACGTGTGGAAGGCCCGTCCCCTTTACGGGGGCGGGCCTTTTGCGTTTCCCAAGAGTTTTCCGTACCACCCTGCGCGAATTCACCGGTACACGAGCCGGGCGCGCTGCTTTACCCGCCCAAAAGCTCAGCCGGCCCGGCTACCCGTCGATACCTCGCCTACCGGCGCCGACGCGTCCCCCTGGTCCCCGCAGGATTCGCGATCGGCGAACAGGCCGAGGCCCATGGGAAGTTCGCTGAGCGGCGGTCCGGATCGAGTGTGCGTCTTTCGTCCTGGACGACGTCGACCGAAATCTGGTCGACCGAAATTTGATCACGCGCCGACATTCGGGTGTCCGCCGGCGCCGTGCACCGCGCCCGCACCCCCGATCAGGCCGCGCCGCCGATGTGATCGAGCAGCGCGGCAGCGCCGTCCTCCGCCGCGAGGTGACCCGCGAGTTCGGCTGCTCGCCGCCGATAGGCCGGGTCGCCCATGCAGGCCGTGACGGTTGCGCCGAGGGCTTCGGCGGTGAGGTCGTGGAACGGAAGCGGTTGCGGGGCAACTCCGAGCCGATGCAGCCGGGCCGCCCAGAACGGCTGGTCGGCCATGACGGGTACGGGCACGGCGGGTACCCCGGCGCGCAGTCCGGCGGCGGCGGTCCCCGCTCCGGCGTGGTGGACGACGGCGGCCGTGCGGGGGAACAGCCAGTCGTGCGGGACGTCACCGATCGCCAGGACGTCGTCGCCGACCACGCTCAGGCCGGCCCACCCCGCCTGCACCACCGCCCGTACTCCGGCTCGGGTCACCGCTGCCTTCACCAGTTCACCCAGCCGTTCCCCCTGACCCGGCGCCATGCTGCCGAACCCGATGAACACGGGGGGCGGGCCGGCCCGGAGGAAGTCGACCAGTTCGGCCGGCGGTCGCCAACCGAGCGGCCGAGCGGGCCACCAATAGCCCGTCACCTCGACTTCGGACGGCCAGTCCGTCGGCCGCGGCACGACCAGCGGACTGAAGCCGTGGAAGACTCGCCGGATCTCCCCGCCGCCCGTCGGCGAAGCGTCGGCGGCCGGCAGCGCGAGTCGGGTTCGCAGCCGCGTCAGGACACCTGCCTGGAGCGCTCCGGCCTGCGCGAGCAGCGCCCGTCCAGCGGTGAGGTTGCGCTCCGGCCCGAGGTCGTCGGCGCGCGCCACGCCGGGCAGCGGGAACTCCCTTGTGGCGAAGGTCGGTGCGAGGTAGGTGCCGATGACGGGGACCCCGGTCGCCTCGCCGGCGGTGCGGCTGAGCGCTGCCGGGCCGAAGGCGGTAAGCACCAGATCCGGGCCGTCGGCAACGGCGGCGGCGACCCCGTCGGCGAGCCGGTCCAGGAATGCCGAGGTGACCGCATGCGCTTCGGCGGGCGATGCCGCCCGGGCCTTGGCGCCGATCAACTCCTGCGGGTCGCCCGGCAACGGCCGGTGGTCGAGGCCGCATCCGGTGACGAGGTCGACGAAGGGGAGGTGCGCAGCCACGCAGACCTGGTGACCGGCCTCCAGGAGACGCCGCCCCAGGCCCGTGAACGGTGCGACGTCACCCCGCGAACCAGCCGTGACGATCAGAATCCGCATGTGATGATCCTCCTTTGACGAGTGCCGCCCCAGGCCCCCGGTGCACCGGGGCGCAGCGGTCGTCACGGACGTTAAGGGCTCCTGTGCGGTGGAGGTTCAAGTAGCTGTGACACCCGGCACGCAGGGTGAAGGCACGGTGGGTATCGGCGAGTTGGCCGCGCGCACCGGACTTTCGGTGAAAACCATCCGGTACTACTCCGACATAGGGCTGCTCCCCGAGAGCGCGCGCAGCGGAGGCGGCCACCGCAGATACGCGGCGGACGCGCTGCCCAGGCTTCGCCTGATCCGGCACCTTCGCGCACTCGACACCCCGATCGCCACGATCGCCGCGGTGGTGACGGGGGAGCACTCGTTGGCCGACCTTGTCACCGGCGAACTGGACACGGTCCGGTCCCAGATGCGCAGGCTGGCGTGGCGTCGAGGAGCGCTGCGAGCCTTGAACGGCTGCCCCGGGCCGGAGGAACGCCTGCGCCGCCTCGCGCTGATCGCCGACGTGGGCAGACCGGACGAAGCCCACGACCGCCTGGTCCGCTACTGGCACTGGGCCCTCCCGGCCGGCCTGCCGCACCGCCTAATCCAGGCCGTCGTCGAGGGCGCGGTGCCCGAACCACCGGCGACGCCGACCGGCGCGACCGTCCTCGCCTACGCCGAACTGCACGCCTTGACCGGCGAAGCGGACCGACGCCGCCAACCGCAGAACCACCAGGTCGGCGACGTCGCGTCGTTCTACGCCGGCCTGTTGGACGCCTGCACCCTGGCCGGCGAGGCCCTGGCCTCCGGGTGCCGGGCGCGACGTGCCGAGGCCCTCGACCGCTTCGTGCGTACCTACGCTCGTGTCACCGGCGACGAGGACACCCCCGCCTTCCGCGCCCACCTCCGTACCCGGTTCCGCGACGCCACGCACCCCGGCTCGTTCCCGCTCCACTACTGGCGACACGCCCTCACCGTCACCGGCAAGACCCCACCCGGACCCGGCCCCACCGACCACGGCCACCTCGCCGCGCCACTCGCCGTGCTGTACCACCAGCTCGCCGGCCTCCCCCTGGCCGAGGAGCCCCCACCGACCGTATCGACCGACCACCATCAACCCCTGGACGAAACAAATTCCAGAAGATAATCTGAAGTCAGATTATTTCTTTGGATTCAAAATTGGGGGGATTCTTATGGCTACACCCGTGCTCGACCTCACCACAGGCGACGCCGGCGACCAGGTCAAGAGCTGGGAAGGACTGCGGAACGCCGTTGAGGCGTCCGGCGGCGTTCTTCGCGTTGTCATGTGGCTTCTGCGTGATCTGGAGCAAGCCGGCCGCCTGGGTGTTCACGTCCGTGCCAGCATCAGTCGCCGTCTCGACGGTCTCGGACTCGCCCACCTGCCCGCCGATGTCCCTGGTGAGCAGTACGCCGTCATCACTCTCTACAAGCGCGGTACCCCCGCTGCCGCCGTCGTCGACGCCGTGTTCCGCGACGGCAGCAGCAAGGCGGCCGAGGTCGCACTTCGTCGTATGAACACCTCGCGGGACGCCGAGAAGCTCCAGGTCGTCACCGAGAAGGTGGAAGAACTCGCCGCCATCCTCCTCGACCAAGAGTAGGAGCCGCCCTCGCTCGGTCTCACGTCACTCCACGTGAGACCGGGCTTTTCGGCCCTGGGGAATGCGCGACACCTCGACAGGCGAACCCACCCATCCCTGGCCGACGGAGCCATCGGCGGTTGGCGTCCGGTCGAGGAAGGCAGGGGCGCCGCGAAGCAAGCCGGCCGGCCATCCGTACCGAATCAGGGGTCCAGCCGAGGTGAGCCCAAAAGGGGCAGTGGGATGATCTTGAAGCCCTGACAGCACGTCGAGCGTGACGTAGCGGCGTGGTGGCGTGGGTAGGGTCGGGCAGCGCGGCGAACCTGTCGATCGGCACGTGGATACGCAGGCACCCCGAAATGATCTGCACCGTCTGCACGAAGAGCGGCGAGTGGCCGCCCGGCGAGCTGACCGGTACGAAACGCCCCCGCCAATCAGCCGATGCTCGGGGGTTTTTCCGTATCCGGCGCCGCCGGCCGCGCGACCGGGACGCTCAGGCACTGGACGTATCCTCTTCTGCCTGTTTCCATCGCGCGGCGGCGACCCGCTACGACACCTCATGACGAGGCGACCTCGAGACCTGGCCCAGGTCCGGCTGTCACCGATGTGATGCGAAGATCCGGCCTTCACGTGATACGAACCGGATCACGAGACACTAGCCCTGCCGTTCCAGCCATTCCGAAATCACCTGGTTGGTTTCTTCCGGCATTTCCTCCTGGATCCAGTGACCGCAGTCCAGGCCGACCACTTCCACGTTGGGCACGAACTCTGCCAGTTTTTCGAACCTCGGGATCGCGAAGTCCTGGTCGCCGTAGATCATGAGGGCGGGCTGCTTGATGATCGGGTCCGCGTCCGCCAGCTTGTGCCAGTTGCGGTCGAGGTTCCTGTACCAGTTGATGCCGCCCGTGAATCCCGACGTCTCGAACGCGGAGACGTAGACGGCCAGGTCGCTGTCGCTCATGACGGGCTCACCGAGTGGCGTTTCCGCCTTGGCGAGGTTGATGAATGCCATGCCCGGCTCAGAGGGTGCGGGGGGCACGTTCTTCCGGTAGAGGTTGCGGAGGAACCGGGAGGTGTCGGCGTCGAATACGGCGTCCGCGACGCCCGGCTGCCGGTTGAAGTGGACGAAGTAGAAGTCGCCGCCGAGGAAGGTTTCCATGACCTCGATCCACGGCGTTTCTCCGCGCTCCTGGTAAGGCAGGCTCAGGTTGATGAGCTTGTTCACCCGGTCGGGGTGCAACAGGGCCAGTCCCCAGACGACGAACGCACCCCAGTCATGGCCGACGAAGGTGGCGTCCTCGTAGCCATAGTGGTCCAAGAGCGCGACGAGGTCACCCGTCAGGTGTTCGATGTCGTAGTCCGTCACCTCGGTCGGGCGGGATGAGTCGCCATAACCCCGCTGGTTCGGTGCGATGACGTGGTAGCCGGCCGCTGCGAGGACGGGCATCAGGTGACGCCAGGAGAAGGCGTGCTCCGGCCAGCCGTGGCAGAGCACTATGGGCTTGCCCTTGTTTTCTCGGCCTGCCTCGAATACTTCGAGCTCCACACCGTTGACCTGGATGAGGGTGGGCTCGGGAAATTCTGCTGGATTGAACACTGCATTTCCTCTCTGGGGGCGTTCGCCGGCGGTCGACCTCTTCGATGAGGTCATGTCGCCATCGTGCCCCCCAAACCGGTCACCTCATGACCGGTTTTTATGAGAGTTTTGTCGGTATGCGATCCGATCGGCTGGTGGCCATACTCCTCTTGCTCCAACGGCGCGAGCAGGTGACAGCCGCGGAGGTCTCCCGAGAGCTGGACGTCTCCGAGCGCACCGCCCGCCGTGACCTCGACGCCCTGGCCATGGCCGGGGTGCCCGTGTACTCCGTGCAGGGCCGAGGCGGCGGCTGGCGCCTGGTGGGCGGTGCTCGTACCGACCTGTCCGGGTTGACCGCCAGTGAGGCACGCGCCCTGTTCCTGGCTGTCGGTCCGGCCTCGGATGCGACGCCGGCGATGAAAGCAGCTGTGCGCAAGCTCGTCCATGCTCTACCGAAGCCCTTCCAGGTGCAGGCCGAGGCAGCAGCGTCGTCGCTGGTCGTAGACCCGCAGCGATGGGGGGCGAGCCGGATCGAGCACCGGCCGCCTCGCTTCCTCGACGAACTCCAGGACGCGGTGATCCGCGGCGTCCAGGTGTCGCTCGGCTACGTCGACGGCAAAGGCGTCGAAACCCGGAGAACCGTCCACCCGCTGGGCATCGTCGCCAAAGGTCCTGCGTGGTATCTCGTCTCCAACACCGAGACCGGCCGACGGGTCTTCCGGATCGACCGCGTGTCGTCCGCAGACCCGACCGGCGACCCTGTGCACCGACCCGGGGACTTCGACCTTGCCGAGAGCTGGAACGAGATCGCCATGGAGGTCGATCGCAAACGAACGCCGCTGGAGGTCCAGGCCGTATGCACACCCCACGGGATAGGCATACTCCGGATGGCGCTCGGCGACCGGCTCGACGTGGGAGGTCCCACTACCGACGGCCGCATCGAGATCGTGATCCACGGACCCAACGAGTACATTCTCGCCGGCGAGCTCTCCGGGCTGGTCGAATGGGTCGAGGTGACCGGCCCTCCGGGTGTGCGAGACCACTTGGCCTCGATCGGCAACGCCCTCGTCCAACGATACGGCCGACCGCGCACCAGCGGAGACCTACACCCTTCATGAAGCGGACGAGGCAGGCCGCTATGAGCCGAGGGCCGGAGCAGTCGCGTTTCCCGTGCGCGGGTCGATCGGTGTGAGGGTGCCGAGCCGGTCCTCGATCGCCTGGGCGGCGTCCAGGCACAGGTCCTCCCGGAACGCGCGCCCGACGATCTGCACTCCGGAGGGGAGCCCGTCGACCACCCCGGTCGGGACGGCCACGCCCGGTACGCCCACGAAGCTGGTCACGGTGCACAGACGCATTGCGGAGCCGACCCGATCCCGGCCCGCCCGGTCCCGCGACTCCAGGCCCGGTTCGACCGGTGGTTCGGTGAACACCGGGCCGAGCAACAGCGGGTAGTCGTCGAGGAATTCGGCCCATGAGCGGCGGATGTTCAGCCAGGTGCCCATCAGCTTCATGAACTCGTCCGCGCTCGCGGGCGGGGTCTGCTGCATCGTCATCTCGATGTAGCGGTCCCCGCCCTCGCCGAGCAGCTTGCGTACCGCGGGCCAGTTCGGGGCGAACTCGGTGACGGTGATCCGGCCGTACGCGTCGAGGGCCTCGTCCAGCCGCGGTACGTCCGCTACCTCGCGCACGTCGTACCCCGCGTCGCGGAGCGCGTCGGCCGCGGCCGCGACGGCGGCGCGGATCGTCGGGTGGACGCCGTGCCCGCCGGGGTCCGCCACGACCGCGACCTTCACCGGCCCGACGAGAGGTTCGCCGTAGGGGGGCACCGGCACGGCGCGCGGGTCGCGCGGATCGGTCCCGGTCAACATTTCGTAGGCGAGCCGAAGATCGCCCACGCTTCGCGCGAGCGGGCCGTCGGTGACCAGCATTTGCGACGCCGGGCCGGGGTCGTCCGGGCCGAGGATGCGGTGGTCGGCGGGGAACCGGCCGGTGGACGGCTTCAGCCCGGCCACGCCGCAGAACTGGGCCGGTATACGTACCGATCCTCCGGAGTCGTTGCCGAGCCCGAGCGCCGCCATCCCCGTGGCGACGGCCACCGCATCGCCACCGCTGGTGCCCCCCGGGGTCCGGCCGGCGTCCCACGGGTTGACCGTGTCGCCGAACAGCTCGCTGCGCGTGTGCATCCCCGCCAGGATCAGGGTGGGCATGTTGCTGTGCCCGATGGGGATGGCCCCGGCCGCGCGCAGCCGCGCCACCGGGGGTGCGTCGGCCGACGCCACCAGGTGACGGAAGCGTTCCGTGCCGAACGTCGTGGGCACGCCTTCGATGGCGGTGCTCTCCTTCACCGTGAAGGGCACACCCGCCAAGGGTCCGAGCGCTTCACCGGCGGCCCGCCGACGGTCGATCCCGGCCGCGGCCTCCCGAGCGCGCTCCGCCAGGAGCTGGGTGACCGCGTTCACCCGCGAGTCGACCTCACCGATGCGTTCCAGGTGACTGTCGACCAGTTCGACGGCCGAGATCTCCGCGTTGCGCACGGCCTCCGCCTGCGCGGCGGCCGACATCTTCCACAGGGCGTCCTGCATGACTGCGCCTTCCTACGTCCACGTACCAATGCGCTTGCATCGGAACGATATCCTCGAACCGATACGAGCGCATCGAATAAAGTGCCCTCCGAAGCAGAGCGCCGGAGAACAGGGAGGCGACCGGGCATGCCCAGGCAGGTGGATCACGCGAGCCGACGCCGCCTCATCGCCGAGGCCGTGTGCCGCCTCGCCGACGAACGCGGATTGGAGGGCGTGACCCTTCGAGATGTCGCCGCCCGCGCGCAGGTGTCCATGGGCGCGGTCCAGCGGTGCTTTCGGACCAAGGAAGAGATGCTCGTGTTCGCCCTCACGCACATCGGCGAACGGATCAACGAGCGCGTACAGGCCCGCCTCGTCAGGAGCCCGGCCCAGTCCGCCGCCACTGCTCTGGGGCACGCGGTCAGCGAGTTCTCACTGCTCGCGGAAGAGCACCGCGCCGAGGCCAGGGTCTGGCTCGCCTTCGTCGCGCAGGCGACCGTCAGCGAGGTGCTCGCAAGCACGCTCGCGACGAACTACCAAGCCCTGCAAGAGACGTTCACCAGCCTCATCGCGGAAGCGGCCGAAAGCAACGACCCCGCCGTACCCCTGGACGCGCAACGCGAAGCCCGCACCCTCCTGGCCCTCGCGGACGGCCTCACCGCACACGTCCTCATCGGCCACCTCACCCCGCACGAGGCGCACGACATCCTCGACGCACACCTGATCGGCCTGTGGTCGGTTTGCCGGAGCGGCTTCCCGACACCACCTTGAGCGCCCGAACGCGAGGCCGGGACACGGCTGCCGGGACGAGGCCGGTTATGGTCCCGGCATGGGACGAGAGTTCGAGATGGTTGCGTCGCTGACGTCGGGCGTCGAAAGCCGCAACGGCGCGTGGAGTTTCATCCGCGACTTCGCCGCGCACTGGGCAGGTGCCCTGGAACCCGGTGACGGCTGGGCCGAGGCTGATCTCGCGGCGGCGGAGGAGAGATTGGGCCTTCGACTGCCCCTCGCCCTGCGAGAGGCGTATCTGTTGCTCGGGCGCCGTGAGGAGCTTACGAGCAACCACGATGTGCTGCTGAACCCGGCCGAGTTGTATGTGGATGCCACCAAGGAAGCCTTGGTCTTCCGGCACGAGAACCAGGGGGCGGCCTCCTGGGGCATCCTCCTGGACGAGCTCGGAGACGAAGACCCCGCGGTCTTCATCCGGGCCGACTTGGCCGACAAGTCTGCCGAACGGTGGGAAGGCTGGCTGGAGCGATTGTCCCTGGCCTTCGTCGAGATCGTCCTGTCGGAGTCCTTGCAGGCCGACGGGGAGCCCTGCGACTTCATGGCGGACTTCGACGACGACGGAATCGAACTGCTGCAACAGCACTGCGTGCGGATGCCGTTCCCGGCCTACCCGATCGGAGACGAAGGGTTCGGCATCGGCTGGTTCCTCGGCCCGGACGTCCTTCTGCGCAACGACGACGGCATGGCCCTGTTGGCTCGCGGCCGGACCGAGGAGGACCTTGATCGGATCCGCGACCTGATCCCGGGCGACTGGCTCAACGACCACCGCTGAGCGCGTCCCGGTCACGCACCGCGGCTCGGGGTGCGGCTCGGGTGGTGGCCTGCGCCAGAGGCTCGGACAACCGTCCCCCGGTCGAGGGGCTCAGCCCCGGGGCGATCGCGCTCCGGTTCCCCGCTTGCGCAGGCACGTTCCGCTCGTGTCGTGTGTCGTGTGTCGGAGGTCGATGCGAGCATTCGCGAAAGCGCGACAGGAAAGGAACGGCATGGGCACCTGGGACATCGACCCCTTTGGCAACGACACGGGTGCCGACTTCGCGGAGACCTTGGACGAAGCCCCCGCGGCGGATCGCGAGGACATCATCCGTAGCGTGCTCACCAGCACGATCGCCACCGAGGACTACCTCGATGCCTACGAGGGCACGGAAGCGGTCGCGGCCGCCGCACTGATCGCGGCCCAATGTCCCACCGGAGCGCCGACCGACCCCATCCATGGCCCTCAGGGGCCCATCCCGCCGCTTTCCTTCGACCTGCGCGCACTCGCGGTCGCCGCGCTCGACCGAGTCTTGGCCGAGGACTCCGAACTCGCCGACCTCTGGGACGAGACCTCGGACGGCCCCCGATGGCGCCGAAACATCGCGCACACGCGGCGGGTCGTCAAGGCCCAACTCCTGCCCCCGCCCCGGCAAGACGAGTTGTCCCCGAGCTGACCCGGCGTCACCGAGCCACACAAGCCGACCCGGAACCGACCGTGTCAGGCAACATGCCGCGCCGGCGCGCGCGAGCAGATGCGTGGCCGGCCCGGCCGATCGACCGCGAGGCATCGCAGAGCGCGAACTTCGGTATCTCTTCTTCCTGCAGGACCCGCCCGTCGGGCTCATGGCGAGATCCACGACGAAGTCCACAAGGACCTTTACCGCGAGCCCTACCGCGACTGACGCCGTCGAATACGAGGGCGACGGCCCGACGACCGGGGCCGTCGGCTGGTTTGTCGGGTGCCTACCGTAGGCAGTCAGCTGTCGTCCGGGGTGTCCTCGTCGTCTCGGGCGAGGAGTTCCGCCGTGAGGTGCATGCATCGCATCCGGGCGGGAGAGAAGTCGTAGGGCATTTTGGTGACCGCTTCGAAGGCGCTCATTTGGGAGACCTCTTCGCCCGTCAGGTCGGCGTCGTAGATCTCGAAGAGCTTCTCCTCGGCCGCGTCCTGCCCGTCCGCTGCGCCGGCCCGCAGCAGGGCCTTGTGGTGAGCACAGTGTTGCGCGGCGAGTTCCTCGACACGCGGGTCGTGGGGATCGACGCTGTCGTCGAGGGCGGCGTCGGCCGCATCGAGGCGGTCCGCTTCGGCCCGCAGGTCGGGGTGGGTGGCCAGCACGATGAACACGCCGGCTTGGACAGCGGCTCCCAACGGCCCGAAGACGCGTTCCGTGACCAGCAGGGCGTCCAGATCGGAAGGGCACAATGCGCCAGGAGGCAGGTGGTCGAGTCGGTCCGTCACCAGTGGGGAGAGCAGACCCAGCGGGCTGCCCACGGCCCGCAGGCGCTCAACTGCCGCGCGTTGACGCTTGATGTCGGCCTCTTGAGCGGCCAGGGTCTCCTCCAGCCGGCTCAGGGTCTCCGCGATGTCCCCGGCTCCGTCGAAGGCGGCCCGCATGTCGTCCAGGCTGATTCCGGCCTCCGCCATCTTGCGGATCCACAGCAGGCGGATCATGTCGTCGTAACCGTAGCGGCGGCGACCGTCTCCGCCTCGCTCGGGCTCCGGCAGCAGACCGATCTGGTGGTAGTGGCGGATGGCGCGTGGGGTGGTCCCGGCGAACGCGGCGGCATCACCGATCTTGACCTGGCGAGGAGGCGTGACGGAGGGGTACATCGCAGAGCGAGCCTTTCGTGCGGTGGTGCCTCGACGACACCACATGACGCTACGGCAGGTGCAACCACGCGCATTTCGTCATCATCGAGAGCCGGACCCTGATCACCACCGAGCCATCCGGCCGCCATTGCCGAACCGACCACGCCGGAGCCTCCTTCCGTCCTCGCCCGTGAGCCGCCGAGCGATGTGTACACCGACACGGTGGTGCGGCCCGAGCCCCCCGGCCTGGCCGCACCACCATCGCGACCGCGACCGGCTCCCCCCGGTGGGAGGGGTGATGCCGCGGTCGGTACGTCCCGCGCGCCCTCGGCGATGTCCGGGCGCGCGGGGGAATGTGGGAGTCGGTGGGGCTCGTCGTAGAGGTGACGAGCCGTCAGGGCGTATGTCGCGACGGGGGCTTGCCGACGATCACCGTGGTCGTCGCTCCCCAGGGCGCGGAATCGGTGCGGCGCTGCGGTGTGGCCGGCGGGACGATGAGGTCCACGACGACGTGGTCGCCGCAGAGTCGCCGCACCGTGCCGCATCGCTCGTGGGGCGGCTCGGAGGCCAGGTATCGAATGACGCACCCGTAGTCGGGGGGAGCCGGTGCCTTCGGTTGCTCGTTCACCACGCGAGTGCCCGATGGCGGGGGGTCGCAAGGGGCTGGAGATCGACCGTGATCAGCGCTCCCGTTCGCGGCGGGCGGGGGCACGGCAGTTGCGCCCGGACGTACTTCCGCTGTCCGACGCGGCCCCAACTCAACATCGACAGTTCCGTGACGAGACGCAGGCCCCGGCCGTTCTCGTCATGTACACCGGCTATGCGCAGCGCGGGCAGCGCAGCGAGCATCGCGTCCCAGACGTGGACGACCACAGTCGCGGCCGTGATTTCGACGGTCACCGTCACGGGCTCTTGGCCGTGCTCCAGGCCGTTCGTGGCGAGCTCGTTCACCACCACGAGGACATCGTCGAGCAGGTCGACGTCCATCTGTGCGTCTTCGGCTGCCGCCCTGATCACGCATCGAAGTGCGGGCAGGGGGAGGCTCTTTGGTTCGTTTGGTCTGCCTGCGGGTTGCGGGCAGGCCGAGGCGTCGATAGGCACAACTGTCCCCTTCGGTTGGGGCGTCGCTCAACGATCTTTGCTTGCGTTCCGTGCCGGATTGAGCACGGACCGTACAGGTAGAATTAATGCCAGAGCATTTCGTACTACGCAAGTCTGCGCTGCGAAAATTTCGTACCTGCGGGCGATGAGCCCCCGAGGCGACACACTGTGCGCGGTACCCGACCGCGAGGAGACGATGATCCATGCCACCGGCGAAGCGAACGATTCGCAGACTGCGCATCGGACAGGAGCTCAAGGCCCTACGCGTGAGTCGAGGGCTCAAGCTTGAGGAAGCCGCAAAACTTTTCGGACGGTCAACGGGCAGCCTGAGCAAGATCGAGACCGGCAACCAACGGCTCTACCCACGCGATCTTCACGCTTTCTTCGATGCGTACGAGGTCACCGACCAGAGCCACAAGGCCGAACTCCTGAGACTGGTCGGCAAATCGATCGAACGCGCCTACCCCGCCGAGTACGCCGACATCGTTCGCTCCACCTTCGACGACTACCTGTCGCTGGAACGGGACGCGGCCAAGATCGCCTCGTACGTGGAGGTCATTCCGGGTCTCTTCCAGACACCGGAGTACGCCAAGTGCGTAGTTGAGGCCAGCCGAGAATGGGCAAAGCCTGAGCAGGTCGAGAAGTTTGTTCGACTGCGGATGAACCGCCAATCGGTCTTGCAGCGCGAAGATCCAGCCCCGCCGGAGGTCTCGGTGGTGCTGGGCGAGAGGGCTCTTCGGCAGAACGTGGGCGGTCCTGATGTAATGCGAGAGCAGCTCCAACACTTGCTGCACGTGGGGAGGTTGGAGAACGTGGCTCTCCAACTCCTACCGTTCTCGGCGGGTCCGCACGTCGGGGACAACGGCCAGTTCACGTACATGGGCTTCAGGGATGAGCCCGGGGTCGTGGTCATCGAGTCGTTGCACTCGGCGCTGTACCTCGAAGCTCCGGAGGTGGTCGCCCAGTACGAGAAAGCCGGGGAGCACCTGCGCATGACGGCGCTCTCGCCACGCCAAACGGCCGCCAGAATCCGCGACATCCTGGAATCAGAGTGGACAACATGACCAAGATCAAGACCACCCACGAGTGGGTCACGAGTTCCTACAGCAACAACGGCGCCAACTGCATCGAGACGCGGCGTGCGGCCGCACCGGAAATCGGGGTGCGCGACAGTAAGTTGGGCGAGGCGAGCCCGGTTCAGACGTTCGGCCGCGACGCGTGGACCGCCTTCCTGGCGGCGGTCAAGTCCTGACGCCGCGCGAACTTTGCCGTTCACGGCAGGACCACGCTCCGGAGATGATCGGGGCCGAGCTACGGTTCGTCGACGCGGCCGAGATCGAGCCCTACCGGACGGTTCGGGAGGAGCTCGATCGAGCGGCCGCGTGTACGGATCATGGGCGAGGTGTGGTCGTCCGCGCACGAACTACTCTCGGCAGGTGACAGCTCCGAGCTCACAGGTGCTCGCCGCTGTGTAAGCGTTCGAAGGCGGTGGGGGACTCGGGGTTGTCGAGGAAGGCCTTGATCCGGCGGGCGCAGTCGGCTGAGCCGGTGGTGCTCGTGTCGTATTCGAGGTCGTAGAGGCCGTGCGCGTGGACCGTGTCGAACTGTTTGGCGGCCAGGCCCGGGGGGCGGTTGCCGCGGGCGTGTTCGCGGCGTTCGAGTTCCGGGAGGGGGCAGTGCAGGCCGACCAGGACTACGTCTCGGGGGACGAACAGGGACAGGCAATCGGGCAGGCGCCATTCCTGGCTGAGGATGTGGTCCATGACGACGGTGTTGCCGGCTGCGGCCATGCCGGCGACCGCCCGGTGGTAGCCCATCCACGTGCGTTCGAGGACGAAGTCCAGTTCGGAAGGGGCGATTTCGCGGCGGGAGCGCATTGCGTGGAAGGCGTCGGCCGGCATGTGGAAGCACGGTTGGTCGAGGAGCGGAACGAGTTCGGCGGCGATGCTCGACTTGCCCGAACTCGACGTCCCGTTCAGGAAGATGATCCGCCCCGGTCGAGTGGGCGGGGAACTCGTCGCGGCTCGGTCCGTGGGGCTCGGTGAGGTTGGCATTCACTCATGATGCAGGCGAGGCGAGCCGGGTGCCCGCTGCACGCGTCCGACGTCCCGTGGCGGGAGTAGGCGGAGCTGGTGGCGTCCGGACTGTTGGATCCGCTGATCGCCCGACGCAACAACTTCACCTTGGACCGGAAGGGGGCCTGGCGGCCGGACACCCCGTCGGCGTGGCGCGCCGAGGTGTGGCCGATCCAGGTGGAGGTCGTCTTCGAGGATCCGGTGCCGGTGGGCCCGGACCGACTCGTCGCGCGCGGGCTCGGCCTCGGCAGGAACGAGGCGCTGCGCCGGATCAAGTGCGATATTGCGCTGCGCCGTCCGACGAGGGCTGGGTTCATCTTCACCGTGATGGCCGGGATCGGCCGGGATAGTGGGGATGTAGCCGAGCGCGTGATCTCCTCGTCGAGCATCCGTGCGTGACGGCGCCCCCGTCCGGGGCGGCTCCGGCGGTAGTGGAGTCGCCCCGGCGGGTGGCCGCGATGTGCGTGGAACGCGCATCGGTAGCAGCCACCAAGGTGGCGGGGGTGCTACATCCCCGTACTGCCGTCGAGGCTTTCGCGAAGGAGGTCGGCGTGGCCGTTGTGGCGGGCGTACTCGGCGATCAGGTTCACCAGGAGCCAGCGGAGGGAGAACGGGTCGCCGGTCTTGAGCTTGGTGCCCCGGTCGTCCAGGGACGCGGCGGCCACGATCTCCCTGGCGCGGGCGCACTCCGCCCGCCAGACGGCCAGGGACTCGGCTACGTCGCCGTCCAGGTCGTCGAAGTCCTGGTCGGGATCGTCGTCGGAGTAGTAGAGCATCGGGACGTCGTCGCCGGCGAACTGGATTCGAAACCACCAGCGCTCGACGCCGGCCAGGTGGCGCAACAGGCCGTGCAGGGACATCGACGACGCGGCGACGGAACGCTCGGACAGCCGCTCCGCCGGTACGCCCGCGCACTTGAGTTCGAGGGTCGTGCGGTGCCACTCCAGGTAGGAGATCAGAATCTCCCGTTCGTCACCGACGCTCGGCGGGGTGGTGCGCGTGTCGTCGGCCCACTTCGGCGCGAAGTTCTTCGGGACGGGTACGTCGGCCATCGTCGGTCCTTGGGTCGGAGGCGTCCGGGAACATGTATCGGCACGCCGACTCTGCCATGAGCGACCCACATCACGAGGCCGGCGACCCGACCCGGCCCGGCCCGACACGGGGTGGGCGTGGCGGCCCGCCGTTCGCGGCATCCTTCACACAATCTCCGCACCGTGCCGGCACGACCTTCGCATCGGGCTGGTTTGCTCTGCACATGCTTAGGAGTAGGAGTGTGCGTCGCGCGGTCTACGGTCTCTACGCCCGGCGCCTGCGTTCGCGCCTGACGGACGCGGAGATTCCGCGCCACGTGGCCATGGTGATGGACGGCAATCGGCGCTGGGCCCGACAGATGGGGTTCGACAACCCCAGCGAAGGCCACCGCCACGGCGCCGAACACGTGGACGAAGTCCTCGACTGGTGCGTGGAGTTGGGTATCAACCGGGCGACGATCTTCCTCGCCTCGACGGACAACCTGCGCAAGCGGACGTCGAGCGAGGTCGAGTTCCTGATGAAGATCATCGAGGACGTCGTCGCGGAACAGATCTCCCGCCCCGCCAACCCGTGGCGCCTGCACCTGGCCGGCCGGCTGGACGGCCTGCCCGACTCGACCCGCAACGCGCTGAAGCTCGCCGCCGAGGAGACCCGGGACCGGGACGCCGGCTTCGACCTGACCGTCGCGGTCGGGTACGACGGCCGGGACGAGATCGTCGACGCCATCCGCTCGTTCCTCGACCACGAGGCGCAGGCGGGCGCGTCGCTCGACGACGTGGCGCAGCGGCTGACCGCCGACGACATCGCGGCGCACCTGTACACCAGCGGTCAGCCCGATCCCGATCTGGTCATCCGCACGAGTGGCGAGATGCGGATGTCGGGTTTTCTGCTGTGGCAGACGGCGTATTCGGAGCTGTACTTCTGCGACGTCTACTGGCCGGACTTCCGTCGGGTCGACTTCCTGCGCGCGCTGCGTTCGTACGCCGCCCGCAGCCGTCGGTTCGGCGCGTAGGCAAGAAGGGCAGGCCCCCGGCTCGTCGCTCGGGCGCGCTCACGCCGTTCGGTGCGCCCCCAACAGCGCGGCCAGCGACTCGCGCAGCGTCGCGGTGTCGATCGGCCGGTCACAGATGAGCGCGTACACGACCGCCCCGTCGATGAAGACCACGGCCGCCCGCGCCGCGTCGGGGCTCACGTGCGCGGTCAGGATCCCGGTCAGGCCGTCGATCCACGCGCGGGCCATCGGCCGCAGCCCGGGCCGGTGTGCGGCGGCGAGGTACAACTCGGTCTCGACCAGTATCCGCGGCCGGTCCCGGAGGTAGTCCGCGGTCAGGTCGGCCAGGGTGTCCGCCAGGTCGGCGCCGGCCGCGATGACCTCGGCCCACGCCGCCAGTCCGTCGAGGAGCACCGCGGTCGCGTGCGCCAGTCCCGCGGCGATCAGGTCGTCGAGCGTCTTGTAGTAGTACGTGGTCGCGCCGAGCGGAACCTCCGCCCGCGCCGCGACGAGGCGGTGGGTGAGGCCGCCGACGCCCACCTCGGGCAGCAACTCGTAGGCGGCCCGGGCGATTTGGCGCTTGCGCCCCTCGGGATCGCGCGGCGCGTTCAATGTGCACCACTCACGTTGAGCACGACGACCCCGCCGATGATCAGCAACACCCCGGCCGCTTTGGCGGCGGTGAGCGGCTCGCCCAGGAACAGCAGCCCGATGACCACGATGGCCGCCGTCCCGAGCCCGGACCACAACGCGTAGCCGGTACCGGTCTGCATCCCCGCCTGGAGTGCCCGCGAGAGCAGGTAGAACGCCATGCCGTAGCAGGCCAGGCACCCGACGCTCGGCCACAACCGGGTGAACCCCGACGTGTTGCCGAGCAGGCTGGTCGCCAACACCTCCAACGCGATCGCGAATCCGAGAAACACGTATGCCATGGCCCGCTCCCTGAACGTGTACAGATGTACTTGTACAAATGTACACGTCAGGGATCGGACGTATTGGCCCCGCCGGGACCGGTTTCCGGGCGTCGCGCGATCGTCTCGAGGCCGGTGCGCGAGCGCGCGCGGCGCCGGCCTCGTGGTCCGTCGCGCGTGGCTCGTACTCTCGAAGGGCCAAGCGGGATACGCGGTCGGGAGGGTACGCCGGTGGGTGTTTCACGGCAGGGCGACGAGGTCGGGTTGTTCGGGCCGGATTCGGTGACGTGGCAGTTGCACGCGGATCCGGTGATGTGGGTGGCCGGGGTTCGGGCGCTGTATCTCCAGGCGTTGCACCCGAGCGCGGTTCGCGGGGTCGTGCAGAACTCCGACATCCGCAAGGACTCGTGGGGGCGGCTGATCCGTACCGCCGACTTCGTCGGGACCACGACGTACGGCACGCGCGCCGAGGCGGAGCAGGCCGGCGCGCGGGTGCGACGGATCCACGCGATGCTGCGCGCGACCGACCCGGAGACGGGGGAGACGTATCGAATAGACGAACCCGAGCTGCTGTGTTGGGTGCACTGTGCCGAGGTCGGGTCGTATCTCTCGGTTGCCCGGCAGGCCGGCTTCCCGATGACGGACGACCTCGCCGACCGCTACCTCGACGAGCAACGGCGTTCGGCCGAGATGGTCGGGCTTCCGGGCGCGTCCGTGCCCGGTTCGCTCGCCGAACTGGATCGATACTTCACGGACATACAGCCTTCGCTCGCGAACTCGGCCGAGGCCCAGGACGTGTACGAGTTCCTGCGGCGTCCGCCGGTGCCGATCCTGTTGGTGCTCGGCCGTGAGGTGTTGTGGCGTCAGGTCGCCGAACTCGCGTACGCGGCGCTGCCGCGCTGGGCCAAGGAGCTGTACGGGCACCGCGGCCTGCCGGGCTACGTCGCCGGGCCGGGGCTGAAGGCGCTGCGGGCCGCGGCGGGCGCGGCCACGCCCGTGATCCGGGCGTTGTACCCGTCGCCGCACATCAAGTCGGCGATGGACCGCCTCGGCCCGGACGTCAAGCCGTCGCCGGCGCGGCTGCCGATCGGCGCGGGAGCGCTCGGCACGGGCACTTCCGAGACGAAGCCACTCCGCACGGGCGCCGCCGAGACGAAGCCACTCGGCACGGGCGCCGCCGAGACGAAGCCACCGGACGTGGGCACCGCCGGCGCGGGATCGCTCGGCGTGGCTGCCTTCGAGGTGAGGCCGGCCGGCGCGGCGCCCGCCGATCCGGCTGCGTCGATGGCGGGGCCGCTCGCTGCGCGGCCGCCTCGAGGGGCCGAGGTCTCGCCTCCAAATAAGTAAGGCGCCCTTTCTTTCTCCGCCGGTTGCCGTCACAATGTCAGACATTGTCAAGCAACCGGTCGCACGAAGGACCGGCCGCACGAAGGGACATGCTGTGGCGAACGGCTTCTGGGCCCATGCGCAGGCCAATCCGGATCGGCTCGCGCTGGTGGACCCCGACGGCGTCGAGTGGACCGCGGGCGAGCTGTACGCCGCGTCGAACCGACTCGTCCACGGCCTGCGGGCGGCGGGGCTGGGCAGCGGCGACGTGTTCAGCGTGATCCTGCCCAACAGCGCCGAGTACATCGTGGCCTACATGGCCGCGGCGCAGGCCGGGCTGTACATGGTCCCGGTCAACCACCACCTGGTCGCCCCCGAGATCGCCTGGATCCTCACGGACAGCGAGACCAAGGTCCTGATCGGCCACGAGAAGTTCGCCGACCGGATCGCGGCCGCCGCCGACGCGGCCGAACTGCCCGCCGAGGCGCGGTTCGCCATCGGCGACGTACCGGGTTTCCGGCCGTTCGCCGAACTGACGGACGGTCACTCCGCGGACCTGCCGGCCGATCGCAGCGTCGGCGTGACGATGAACTACACGTCGGGCACGACCGGTCGCCCGCGCGGGGTACGCCGGCCGCTGTCGCCGGGCTCGCCCGAGGACGCGCGCTACGGCGGCACGCTGTTGATCTACGGGGTCAAGCCGCACGACGACAACGTGCACCTGGTCGGCTCGCCGCTCTACCACACGGCCGTGCTCCAGCACGCTCAGCAGTCGCTGCACATCGGGCACGGCGTCGTCCTGATGGACAAGTGGCGGCCCGAGGACATGCTGCGGCTGATCGACCGGTACCGGGTCACCACCACCCACATGGTGCCGACCCAGTTCCACCGCCTTCTGCAGCTTCCCGAGGACGTCAAGGCCGAGTACGACGTGTCGTCCCTGCGGCACGCCGTGCACGGCGCGGCCCCGTGCCCCGATCACGTCAAGCGGCGGATGATCGAGTGGTGGGGACTGTGCGTCGAGGAGTACTACGCCGCGAGCGAGGGCGGCGGTACGTTCTGCTCCGCGCAGGAATGGCTGGATCGCCCCGGCACGGTCGGCAAGGCGTGGCCGATCAGCGAGATCGGCATCTTCGACGACGAGCACAACCGGCTGCCCGCGGGTGAGGTGGGCACGGTGTACATGCTCATGCGCGCCGGCGCGTTCAAGTACCACAAGGACACCGAGAAGACCCGAAAGGGCCGCATCGGCGACTGGTTCACCGTCGGCGACGTCGGCATCCTCGACGAGGACGGCTACCTGTACCTGCGGGATCGCAAGATCGACATGATCATCTCGGGTGGCCAGAACATCTACCCGGCGGAGATCGAGGGCGCTTTGCTCCGGCACCCGGGCGTCGGCGACGCGGCGGTGTTCGGCATCCCGCACGAGGACTGGGGCGAGGAGGTCAAGGCCGTCATCGAGCCCAACGAATCCTTCGCGGCGGGCCCCGAGCTCGCGGACGAATTGCTCGCGTTCTGCGCCGAGCAACTCGCGACGTACAAGCGGCCCCGCTCGATCGATTTCATCGTGGAAATGCCTCGGGACCCGAACGGGAAGCTGCAGAAGCGGCGACTGCGCGATCCCTATTGGGAGGGCCGCGAACGCGCGGTCTGATTTTCGTCGCTCGCTGCGGCGGGCCGCGCGTGCGGCCTGCCGGCCGATATACGAATACACCGTCCGGGGATTCCCGGACGGTGTATTCGACGTTGCCTTTTCCCTGCCGACCGTCTTTTCGCTCGTGCGTTTGCGGTCGGTCCTCCCGCCGTGTCGCCTTCTCGCCCCCGCTACTCCTCCGGCGCCGAGGCTATTGCCAGGGCCCACTGCAGATCGGGCTTTCCGGTGGGTGTGCGCTGCGTCTGTTCCACGATGCGTAGCACCCGCGGCACCTTGTATCCGGCGATCTTCGTGCGGCAGTGCTCCTGGAGGGAATCCAGGCTCGGGGCGCAGCCCTCGCGGGGCTGGACCACGACCGCGACGGTCTGACCCCAACGGGGGTGCGGGACGCCGACCACGATCGCGTCGTACACCTCGGGGTGGGCCTTGACCGCGCCCTCGACCTCCTCGGTGAAGATCTTCTCGCCACCGGAGTTGATCGTCGCCGAGCCGCGACCGAGCAGCGTGATCCGGCCGTCGCCCTCCAGGCGGGCGTAGTCGCCGGGGACCACGTAGCGCGTGCCGTCGGGTCCGGTCCGAAAGACCTCGGCGGTCTTGACCGGGTCGCCGAGGTAGCCCAGCGGGATGTTGCCCTTGCGGCCCAAGCGCCCGATCACGCCCGCCGGCAGCGGATTGAGGTCGTCGTCGAGCACGACCGAGTCGGGCACGGCGCGCACGGTGATCCCGCTCTGCTGCTCGGTCTGACCCTTGACCGCGACGCCGATGCCGTTGGCGCCGGACTCGGACGCGCCGATCGCGTCGCTGACGATCACGCCCAGCCGCTCCATGAACTCCTCCTTGAGCGACGGCGAGAACAGCGCCGCGCTGGAGGAGATCGCGAACATCGAGGACAGGTCGTATCGTTCGCGGCCGTCGCGGGGCTGCGCGATCGACTCCAGGAGCGGGCGGGCCATCGCGTCACCGGTGATCATGATGACGTTGACCTTCTCGGCCTCGACCGCCTCCCACACGCCGTGCGCGTCGAACTTGTCGATGAGCACGATCCGGTGGCCCTTGGCCAGGCTCTGCAGCACGCCCCACTGGGTCGCGCCGTGCATCAGCGGCGCGATCGGGAACTGCGTCATCTGGCCGTTGCGGCCCTTTTCGACCATCTCCTCGGGCCGGGTGATCCGCTCGCCGTTGGTGGGGTCGATCCCGCCGCCGAGGGCGAAGATGACGTCCTCCTGACGCCACACGACCCCCTTGGGCAGGCCCGTCGTACCGCCCGTGAACAGCAGGTACAGGTCGTCGGGGGAGCGCGGGCCGAAGTCGCGCCCGGGCGAACCCGCGGCCATCGCGTCCTCGAACCGCACCGCGCCGAGCGACTCGGCGGTCTCGGGGTAGGCGTCGGCCGCGGTCTCGTCCTCGACCACGATCAGGTGCCGCAGCGATGCCACCTTGGGCGCGACCTCGGCGACCCGGTCGGTGAACTGCCGCTGAAAGACCAACGCGACCGGCTTGGCCTGGTCGAGCAGATAGGCCAGTTCGTCCGCGACATAGCGGAAATTCACGTTGATGCAGATGGCCCGGATCTTGTAGATCGCGAGCATCGCCTCCGCCCATTCGACGATGTTGAAGGCGTAGACGGCGACATGATCGCCGGGCTGCACACCGGAGTCCTGAAGATGATGGGCGAGGCGATTCGCCCGTTCTTCCAGAAGCGCATATGTACGACGTTCACCGTTGGCGACGATCGCCTCGCGTTCGGGGTATTCCCCGGCCGCGCGCTCGAAGAGGTCGGCAAGGTTGAATTCCATGAACGGAGAGTAAGGCGTGACCACCGCCATATTCCAGAGGCAATATCGGTTGGCGGGCCCGTGGAAACTGTGACGCTGTCGACCGCCGCAAACACTTGACTGTGGCAAAGGGTTGGGGGTGGGGGCGTCGGGGCGGTTGCGTGGAGGTGGTCGGGGGCCCGTGAGTGGCCGGTGGGGACGCTTCGAGGTGTGGTGCTCGCGCGTGGCGGTGAAGCGCCCATCGGCAGGCGGCCTTACGCGTACTCGCGCAGCCGGGGCCGTACCGATGCCGCGACCAGAAGGCCGCACACCCCGAGGATGCCTGCCGGTATCCACGGCCAACCGTCGAGTGCGTCGTCGGCCGAGCGCACGCGTGCCTTGAAATCGGCCGACTCGGCGTCCGCGACCTGAGCCAACGCCGTCTGGTAGTCGTAGAAGTCGAACGCCAGGTTGCCTCGCTCGACCTTGGTGGCGATGCCGACGGCGACATCCAGCCGGCCCGCCGCGACCGCCGCGCGCAGCGCCTCGTCGTCGCGCCGGAAGGCCGCGAGGCGGTGCGCGACCCGCTCGTTCGGGACGGCCTGCGCGAGGAGCGCCGACTTGGCCGCGTAGCCGTCGCTGTACAGCTTGGCCCGGTCGGGCAGGATCACGAATCGGCTCTCGTCGGCGTTCGCGTCCGACGCGGTCGCGCGGGTCCTGGCCAGTTCGAGGTACGGGTCGAACGCCTGTGTCTGGGCCGAGCGCAGCCGTGCCGCGTGATCGGTCAACAGTGCGACGGCCGTGCCGGTGAGCGCGGCCACGGCGATCGTCACGGCGGCCAGGCCGGGCACGAGGATGCGGCGGAACCGGCGGGCCCACCACACCTGACCGACGACCAGGACCGCGACGAGGAGCAGGCCGACGACCCCGACGACCAACGCGGCCCAGCGCGCGTCGACCCGGTCGGAGTCGGCGTTGGCGGCGAGTTCCTCGGACGCGCTGCGGCCGAGTCGGTCGGAGGCCGGCAGCAGGTCGTCGTGCAGGATGCTGGTCGCGCTCGCGAAGTAGTTGAGCGCGAGTACCGGCGGGCGACCCGGGAGGCGGTCCTGGACCTGTTCGTCGGCCAGGCGGGCCTGGGCGACGTAGGAGTCGTAGCGGCCGAGGCCGTCGATCAGGGCCTCGACGGTTGCGGTGGAGGCGCCGGCGGCGGACAGCTTCTGGATGTCGGTGGTGATCTCGGCGCGCCGCACCCGCATCTGACGCAGCGCCAGTTGCCGGTTGCCGATCTGCTCGTCCGAGCCGACGAGCAGGACGTTGGCGACCTGGGCGTCCAGATCCGCGAGCGCGAAGTACAGGTGCGCCGCGCTCTCCGCACGTGGGGCGGACCGGTCCGCGACCTCGCCGAGGCCCGAGCGTGCGTTGCCGACGCCCACCGTGATCGCGGCGCCGAGCGCGAGGATGCCGGCGAGCGCGAGTACGACGAGCGTGTACAGGCGCGCGGTCGGGCCGGCTGGGCGCCGCGGCAACTTCAACCGCCCCGGCCCGAGTCGCCTCGCGCGCTCCTCGGGCGACGGAGGAGGGCTCTGCGGCGAGGGAAGTCGCGGCGGCGTGGGCGGCTGACTCGGTCGTAGGGCGGTCGGGGCTGCCATGTCGAAACGGTAGGCAGAGGGGGCGACGGCCCAACGGTGAATCGGTGGCGCGGACGCGAAGGTCGAGTGAACATCCGTGTGTTCGGGTGATGGCGGTGCGTGGGCGGTGCGTTGGTGGTGCGCGGGCGTCGGGGCCGGCCTGGTGCCGCTCGCGGTGCGGGGTCGAAAGCCGCGTCCGAGGCCGATGCGGCGTCGGGCGTAGCGCCGGGCGGGGCGCCGCTCTTGGCGTCACGCGGGGCGCCACCGCTCGTGTCACCGCTCGTGTCACCCACGCGGATGAACCGAAGCACGGGTGCCGGCTATGCCCCCCGTTTCCCGCTTTGCCGAAGGGCTTTTCGCTCCCCGAAGGGCTGTTGCGGAGCAGTCGTTGGCATGTAGCGTTATCCGCGGTTGCAGCAGTAGATGTAGTTCCCTCGCACGTCCAACGCCTGCGGACACCAACCGTCGTGGGCGTTTTTCGCTCCTCACAGCGAGGGCATCCCGGGGTAACGCGGGGAGTGGGACCACTCGACGGTTCGCGACCCGGGCATCACGAGGTGTGATGTCTGTGGGTTACGTGAAGGAATCAAGACATGGCCACCGGTACGGTCAAGTGGTTCAACGCCGACAAGGGCTACGGCTTCATCTCGCAGGACGACGGCGGCGCAGACGTCTTCGTTCACTTCTCCGCGATCCAGACGAACGGCTACCGTTCCCTGGAGGAGAACCAGCGCGTGGAGTTCGAGGTCACGCAGGGTCAGAAGGGCCCGCAGGCCGAGATGGTTCGCCCGCTCTGAATCGGTCCCGCGGCTCCGGCAACGGACCGCAGACCTAGCAAGGCCCGCGCCCGTGCAGGGTGCGGGCCTTGGGGCTTTCCCGGCGGTCTTTCGCTCGGTGGCGTGTTCCGGCCACGTGGCCCCGACGGCGGGCGGGCTTGGCGGGGTGCGCTGCTGTGGGGTCGCGTTCGGTCGGTCGGGGGCGGCTCCCACCTGCCGCCGGTTGTGTTTGCGTGGAGGTCCCGTCCCATGACGGCGACGTCGATGACGTACACAGGACCAAGCGAGCCTGATGCACCGGTCACCCGCACGGGTGGAAACGCCGCCGGGCCCCGCGGGGGCGGTATGGCCCCACTGCGCGACCTGCGGCGGGCCGATGCAGTTCCCGGCCCTGACCCTTCCGGACGACCAGGGCTGTCCGATCGCCCGAGCCGACGTACCCGCCGGTCACGTCACGGCGATCTTCATGTGCCGGAACGATCCCGGCATGTGCGACGAGTGGAGCCCCACGGCCGGCGGCAGGCCAACCCTGCTGTTCCCCTCCGGCGCGCTGCAGCCGATGCCCGCACCCGAACCGGACGCCAACGACGCCGACGACGTTGCCGGAACCGCTGATCGCCTGCAAAACCAGACGCATCCCGCGCTGCCGTCACTCCCCGAACTCTCGTAAACGTCTCGCCGTGCCCTTCGCTCCGTTGTTCCCTCCGCTGCCCCGCCGTGGGTGGCGGGCGCATACATCCGGGCCGACTAGCATGTCTGTATGGGTTTCCTGCGCCGCCGCCCGCCCACCGGGCCGGATTTCGACGTTCTCGCCATCCCCTTCACCGACTGGCCCGGCTCCGTGATCGTGGCCATGTTGCCGGGGGAGGACGGGAGTTGTCAGGGGATCTTCGTCCGATACGACCTCCTGGCCAACCGGGGCCCCGCGATGCTGATCGGCAACCTGCCGCTGGGTTCGCCCGCGCGTGAGGAAGGCGTAGGCCGCATCGAGGCCCAGCAACTGGTCGCCGCTCTCGGCCACGACGAGATGCCCGAGGAGTTGTCCACCGAGGACACCCCGATCATGCTCGGCGACGACCTGCTGATCGTCCGCAAGATCAAGTACGCCGAGGGCCGCCTCGCCTGCGTGGAATTCGACCGCAGCGACAACGTGCTGGTCCGGATCGTGACGTGGGACCGCCCGATCACGGACGACGTCTTCCAGCTCCTCAAGCCCATCCCCAGCGACGCCTTCAGCGCCTGACAACGACGACAACGGCCGACCCCGGCTCGGCCCAACGGTCCGAGCCGGCGTCGGCCGGTGGCGGTTTCGGGAGCAGGCTCGGCAGCGCGACGACGGCTCGGTGTACGGACAACCGCCGGGCACCGGCGACGCCGTCGCGCTGTGAGCGTGCGGGGTGTGCGTGAGCGGGCGGGGGCGTGGGGTCAGGCGTACACCCGCACGGAGTTGGTCGACGTGAGGCTGGTCCACAGGCCCGAGTTGCAGTTGTTGATGTCGAGGTCCCACGCCACGCCGCCCGTGCCGCCCGACCCCGTGAACCCCTTGACCCCCGCGCCGCCGGTCTGGCAGTTCACCACGGTGTAGTCGCCGATGAGGTTGGCCACGTTGTACGTGCCGTAGCGGTACCAGCTGTACACCATGGGGTGGTTGGGGCTGTCGTCCCAGATGTCGCCCTTGTAGATGCAGACGTAACCCGAGCTGCACGCGGACGTCCGCGCTTCGTGGGCGGCCGAGGGCGCGGCGGTCGCCGTGGATGCGCCGATCGCCGCGGACCCGGCCAGCCCGAGACCGGCGAGGAACACGGCCAAGGCGCGGCGCCCGGAGGCTTTCCGACGAGAACGAAGAGGAATCCGGTCGACGTTCATGCACTCTCTCCCAGTTGTGCGACCCGGTTGTCCGACCCGGTTGTTGTCCGGCCCGGTTGTTCCGACAAGACCTCAGCCCATCCGGTGACAGGAAGGGCCTGCACGCATCGCGCGGTCACCTCGGCGTGGAACTCGCGACCGCCGTCGACGCCCCACCGCCCTCCACCTATCGCGTGCCGATCGCCGCGCGGACGGCTCGGCGGACCATGCCGCAGTCGTCGTGCAGGCGTCGTAGGAGGCGGCGTTGTTCCTCGCCGACCGGGGCCACGTCGTTGAGGCGGATCTCGCGGACGAGTACCAGCATCAGATTGACCAGGAACGCGTCCCGGGACAGAGAGCCGGACTGCTGGGCGGTCTGGATGACCTGACGGCGCGTCATCGGGTCCCGGGCCAGCAGGGTCCACAGCACGGCGAGGTCGTAGCCCGGGAGGTGGTAGCCCGAGGACTCCCAGTCGACGAGCGCGGCGCCCTGGGCGGTGAGCAGCACGTTGGACAGGACCGCGTCGCCGTGGCAGAACTGGGCGGGGACCCGGCTGAGGCCGCGCAAGAGCTGGGACAGGTCGCCGGCGTCGCGATCGGTCAGCAGGCCGAGCTTGTGATAGCGGTCGACGCGGGCCGGATAGTCGAACGCGAGCGGGAACGACCCGGGCGGGGGCTTCCAGCGGTTCAGCGTGGTGAAGGTGTGAAGGATCGCGCGGACGTCCGCGCGAGCCATTGCCGCGCCGGGGTGGCGTTCGTTGGCGGCCGGGCGGCCGGCGACGTGTTCCATCACCAGGATGCGGCGTTCGGGGTCGGCGGCGATCAGGCGCGGTACCCGCACGGGCGGGCGCCGGCGGGTGAAGGTGCGATACGCGTTGACCTCGTGGCGGAAGCGCTGGAGCCAGTGCGGCGACGGGTCGGTCAAGAACTTGACCACTACCGGACCGCGCCCCACCGAGCCGGACAGCAGAAGCGAGCGCGGTGTCCTCCGCAACACCGCGCCGGCGGTGAAGCCCGGACAGATGCGGGCCGCGAGCGAGGCGACAGCCTCGGGACCCGGGACGTGCGACGGTGAGGGTGACGGCATGCGGTGTACTCCCGATCCGGGTCCCGCCCGCCGGGGGGCAACCACGGCACCGGCCGGGGCCACCCGGCCCGCCGAGGCCGAGGCCAAACCCGCCGAGCCGACCGCACCCGCCGCGCTTGCCGAAGCGACCGGGCCGGACGAACCGACCGAACCAACCGAACCAACCGAGCCGACCGAACCAACCGAACCGGCCGCACCCGCAGACCCCGGGGAGCCCGCAGCGCCCGCCGAACCTCCGGACGTCGAGCGCCTGTTCGTCCCGGGTGCGCCGGGTCGCGAGGTTGCGAGGCCGGGGCCGGGCGAGCGACCCGGGGTGGTTGACGTCGTGGGTGACATGAAGACCTTCCTGCGCGGCCGAGGGGCGGATCCGGCCGCGCAGCGGGTGGGGGCCCACGTACCGGATCCACCATCCACAACACTCCGTGCCCCGGGTGGTGCTCCACGTGGCGCACCCTGGCGAACCCTGGCGAATCGGGTCCGACTACTCCGGACGGGGCTAGCCTCGATCCGGCAGGCGCCCTCGACGCAGGACGCTTTCGAGCCACACGGTCCCCACATCAACGGGCGGTTTGCAATGCGCCGGGAACCCAATACGAAACTGGTGGATCTCTTCGCCCTCACCGGGTGGTCGAAGGGCGAACTCGCCCGACTGGTCAACCGTCGAGCCGCCGCGATGGGCCATCCTCAGCTTGCCACGGACACCTCACGGGTCCGTCGCTGGTTGGAGGACGGTGAGCGCCCCCGCGACCCCGTACCCCGGGTCCTCGCGGCGCTTTTCACCGAACGACTCGGGCGTGTCGTCACGTCCGAGGACCTCGGCCTCACCGGTCGGCCCCGGCACCATGCCCAGGTGGTCCAGGAGGACCTGCCGTGGAGCACCGAGCGCACCGTCACCGCGCTCACCGAATTCACCGGCATGGACCTCATGCTCAATCGGCACGGCTTCGCCGGCACCGGGTTCGCGCTGGTCGCGGGGCCGGCCCTGGTGGCCAACTTCGATCGGTGGCTGAGCCCGGGGCTCGGCGTACCGAACGCGCGCGGTGCGCTCGGCAACCCCGTGTCGTACGGCCTCGCCGACGCGGGTCCGATCGGCGCGGAGGAGGTCACCGCGTTGGAGAACGCGGTCACGGTCTTCCGTACCTGGGACGCGGATCGTGGCGGTGGCCTGCAACGCAAGGCGGTGATCGGACAGTTGAACGAGGTCGGCAACCTGCTCACGTATCCGAACCCGCTGCCGGTGACCCGCCGCCTGTGGAACGTCGCCGCCAACCTCGCGGCACTCGCCGGCTGGATGTCGCACGACGTGGGTCTGGACCCCACCGCCCAGAACTATTTCGTGATCGCGGCGCACGCGGCCCGGGAGGCGGGCGATCTTCCGCGCGCCGCCGAGGCGTTGTCGCGTGCGGCGCGGCAGATGGTGCACCTGGAGCGCCCTGCCGACGCGTTGGCGCTGATCGAGTTGGCGCAACGTACGGCCGGCGACCATGCCGGGGCTACCACGCGCGCGATGTTCCACACCGTCGAGGCGTGGGCGCAGGCCGCGCTCGGTCGGGCCGTCGAGTGCCGACGGACGCTGGGCCGGGCCGAGGCCGAGTTCGGCCGCTCCCGCCCGGAAGAGGACCCCGACTGGGTGTCCTTCTTCGACTCGGCCGATCTGCACGGCATGCAGGCGTTGGTGTATCGCACCCTTGCCGAGGTCGACCCCACGGCGGCCGGCCGCGCGCAGGAACACGCGGAAAAGGCACTGAAGTTGCGGGCCCAGGGGCACGAGCGCTCGAAAACGTTCGACCTGATCTCGCTGGCCTCGGCCTGCCTTCTCGGCGCTCAGCCGGACCGAGGCGCACACCACGCCCGCCAAGCGCTGCGCGCAGCCGGCGAGGTCACGTCCCGACGGACCTGGGACCGCCTGGAGGAACTGCGCAAACTCACGGGCCCGTACTGCGACGTCCCCGAAATCCGCGAACTCCGCCAAGAGATCGCCGAGAACACCTGACTCGCCCAACCCACCCGACTCGCCTGATTCGCCCGACCCACGCAGCGCATCCGTCCCGCCTGATTCGCCTGATTCGCCCAACGCACTCAGCGCACCGCACCTGACGCACCTGACTCGCCGACGCGCCCGACGCACCCGACGCGCCCGGCCCCTGCGGTTCGACCGACCTGCCCGACCCGTGCCCGACGTGTGTGCCGCGCGTTCGGCACGGGCGGCTGCGACGCTCTCCCGGGCGGCCCGTTCGGGCGCGAAACGCACACGAGCGCGAACGAAAGCGCTCACCCCCGGCGGGTCCGGCCACGCCGCAACAAGCGCCCACCCGACCCGGTGTCCGCCGCAGGCCGCCGAGGCCGGCCAACGACTCGGGTCGACCCGAACCGGACGGCCCGGCCGTCCGGTTCGGGTCGGCCCCGCTTGCCTAGCGAACGCACACCGCCATCACGCACGCGTCGTCCTCGTATCGCGTGTGTCCCAGCCGACTCAGCACCACGTCGACGCAGGTCCGAGCGTCCGAGCCAAGGAGCTGTGGGCCCACATCGAGGAGCGCCCGGACGGCCTCCTCGGTTCCGCGACCGCGGCGCTCGACCAGACCGTCCGTGAATACCAACAGCACGTCCTCGGCCAGCAGTTCGGTGTGCGCCTCGACGAACTCCGGGTCGTCGATCGCCCCGAGCAACATGCCGAACGGCGCGGTGAGCGCGCTGCCGACGCCGTCGCGATACAGCAGCGGCGGCGGATGTCCGCCCTGAGCCCACGTCAGAACCCTCGTGGCCGGGTCGAACCGGGCGCACACGGCGGTCGCGACCTTGTCGGCGGGCAACGTGTGCACGACGATGCGATTGAGCGCCCGGAGTACCTCCGCGGGTCCGGCCCCCGTCATCGCGACCCCCTGCAAGGCGCCCCGCAGGGTGGTCATTCCGGAGGCCGCGACGAGCCCGTGCCCGGACATGTCGCCGACCGCGAGGAGTACGTCGCCGCCGGGCAAGGCGAGCGCGTCGTACCAGTCGCCGCCCACCTTCGAGGCCTGCTCCGCCGGGAAGTAGCGGGTCGCGACCTCAAGGCCCGGGAGGCTCGCCGGACGCGTCCACCACGGCATGACCACGCGCTGGAGCTCGGCCGCCACCCGATGTTCGGATCGGACCAACTGGCGCTGCGCGAGCAGTTGCGCACGGGTGCGGGTCAACGCCACCTGGGTGCGCCGCAGTTGGGTGAGGTCACGGAGTAACACCCACACCGAGTGCGGAACACCGTCCGCATCCAGCACCGGTTCGCCGACGAATTGGACGTGTACGCCACTGCCGTCGCCACGCACGATCCGGAACTCGCCCTCGGCCCCGTTCGCGTGTTCCACGAGGTCGCGCACCAACTCGTCGACGAACGACCGGTCCTCGTCCGCCACATGCGCGGGCAACTCGTCGAGCGGCAGCGGCCCGAGCCGAGGATCGCGCCCGAACAACTCGTACATCTCCGCCGACCACCGGGCGTTGCCGCCGTCCAGATGCCACTCGGCACTGGCGACCAACCCGCAACCCGCCCGCGCGGAACCCGACGTCGCGGCGGACGCGGCGGCAGCCTCGGAAGCACCCACCGCAGCCGACGCGGAAGTGCACACCGAATCCTCTCCGGAGCCGGAAGCGCCACCCGATCCCGCGTCCCTTCCGGAAGCCGAATCCCACCCGGAACCGACGCCACCGTCACCATCGCCATCACCGCTGCCACCGGCACCGCCGGCAAAGCCATCCGCACCCGAACCCGCCCACGACGTCCCGCGCTGATCCGGCAGCAACGACTCCCGATCCGGCGGTTCGACGAACAACCGGCGCAGATGCCGCCACGGCAACACCCCGTCGTCCCCCGCGCTCACCGGGAACGGGGCCATCGGTCCGACATCGGGCGGGCGGACCGCGCTGCGGGCGGGAGTACTGGTCGCCGGGCCGGGATCGTCGGCCTGGTGATGTTCCTCGTCGCCTGCGGCCAGGCTCAGTCCCGCCAGGTAGTCGGCGGTCCGACTGAGGCTGCACGCCAGCAGATCGCACAGCAGCGCGCGGCGATGCGCGGCCGCAGCGGCCGCGTCGTCACCGGCGACCGTCGTCGCGGCGGTGGCGGAACCGCCGCGCAATCCGTCGAGTTCCGCGCGCATCCGACGGATGTGGGCGAGCCACTGTGTCGGATCCACAACGGGGCCGTCCACGGGACGTTCGGGCCGTTCGCGCATCCGCTCGCGCTCCTCCGGACATGACCTGCAGGGTGCAACGACTGTCGCACATCAAGAGGGCCGACGCGGATGAAACCACGGGAACCACCACGCTTGTGGCGGAAAGCCCATTCCGGGTGTCCGGAGATGACGAAAGGGGGCTCGATCGCGACCGCGATCGAGCCCCCAGGCCCTCTCCGACAACCAAAAACCGACGCACCCTCGAAACGATCATGTCGTCGACGGCGCCACGAGGGAGCTCTTCGGCACCACTCGAACCGGAGGGCCCGACCACGCGCGGCCGGGGCTCGACGAGCGGCCCGCCGGAGTCGGCCCACCCGAAGCCACCGACCGACCCGAAGCCACCGGGCCTCGACCCGGACCCGACCCCAACCCCGATCCCCAACCCCGCCCCAGGCGCAGCGCGGCAACGCCCGGGTCAGCCCAACTCGTTCCCCAGAATCGAGATGAACGACACCATCTCACCCGGATACCCACCCAGGTTGTGAGTCAGCGCCAGCTTGCGACCGTCCGCCGGAATTCGCCGATCGTCGGGCGCCTCGCCCCGCATCTGAAGCCACGCTTCGAACATCATCCGCAGCCCGGACGCGCCGACCGGGTGCCCGAAGCTCTTGAGCCCGCCGTCGGGGTTGACCGGAAGCCGACCGTCGAGGTCGAACGCGCCGGCCATCACCTCTTTCCACGCCGTGCCACGATCGGCGAACTGGAGGTCCTCCATCAGCACCAACTCGGTCGGCGTGAAGCAGTCGTGCACCTCCGCCATCGCGATCTGCTCGCGCGGGTCGGTGACCCCGGCCTGCTGGTACGCGTCCTCGGCGCAGGCCGCGATCTCCCAGAACGTGGTGTAGTCGTACTCGGGGTCGATCACGCCCGAGCCGTTGCCCGCCACCATCGAAAGCGCCTTGATGTACAGCGGCTTGTCCGTGTACAGATGCGCGTCCTCGGCCCGACACACGATCGCCGCCGCCGCGCCGTCCGCGACGCCCGCGCAATCGAACACGCCCAACTGCCCGGCCAATTTGGGCATCGCCGAGATCTTCTCGGCGGCGATCTCCTTGCGGAACTGCGCCCGCGGGTTCCGGGCGCCGTTGAAGTGGTTCTTCGACGCGATGTGCGACAGCACGTCCCGCATCTCCGACTCGGACACGCCGTACTTGTGGCCGTACGCCGGAGCCACCATCGAGAACATCGCCGCCGCGGTGAGCGTACGCGCGGTGCCGTCACCGGGGATCGGGAACGCGTTGAGCCCCTGGAAGCCGCCGTCCTTGACCTTCTCGACGCCGACCGCCATCGCGATGTCGTACGCGCCGGACGCGACCGCGTACGCGGCCTGCCGCAGCGCCTCCGACCCCGTCGCGCACATGTTCTCCACGCGCGTGACCGGCTTGCCCTGAAGCTGAAGCGGCTTGGCCAGCGTCATGCCCGACATGCCCGACTGGGCGGTGCCCAGCCAGTACGCGTCGACCTGGTCCTTGGTCACCCCGGCCGACGCGAACGCCTCGCTCGTCGCGTCGATCAGCAGGTCGTCGGTGCCCTTGTCCCAGTGCTCGACAAAGCTCGTGCAGCCCATTCCGACAATCGCGACGCGGTCCTTGATGCCGTGCGATCCCATGCCTATGCCTCCTCGGCGGCTCGGGCGGTCCGCACGGGGCGGGCCTTCCAGAAATAGTTGTGGATCCCGTCGGCGGTACCGATCCGACGAAACGTCGGCTCGACCCGGTCGCCGATGGCGACCTCGCCGGCGTCCATGTCGGTCAGTTCGATCGGCAGCCGGCCGCCGTTGTCGAAGTCGACGACGGCGAACACGACCGGCGGGCTGGGCGAGTACGCCATCCGGTCGACGGTGAACGTCTTGACCGTGCCGGTCACGTCCGCGGTCGGCGCCGGTTCCATGTCGTCGACGTTGCCGCCGGTCATCGACACGCGCTGCGGCGGCAGGTGAACGGCGCCGGTCTCGCGGTCCTTGGCGCCGACGAAGCCGTACTTCCAGTCCAGCGAGCGCACCGCGGCCGAGGACGACGTACGGGCCGGCTCGGGCCGGCGCGGCGGCTCGACCGGGAGCAGGCCGCGCCACGCGAGGTACTTGCCGTAGGGGAGCGGCGCGCCGCCGGCCACCTGGTCGGCGACCGTGCGGGCGGGGCTGTACGACGCGAGCGCGTCGGTGGTACGGAAGAGGAACACCTCGGCGCCGTCCGACAGCACGATCAGCGCGATCACCTTGTCCGACGCCGCGGTGTCGAGGGTCGCGCCGAGCAGCAGCCCCGGGTGCGCCGCGCCGGTGACGCCCACCGTCGAGGCGAGGTCGTCGCCCAGTACGCCGTCGCGCACGCCGAGCTTGCGGCCCAGGCCCGCGACCGCGCGACCGTGCAGGCCGGCGACTACCGCGTGGTCGACCTGATCGGCCGTCAGGCCGGTGGCCTTGAGCGCGTCGGTCCACGCGCGCCGCCCGGCGGCGAGGTAGTTGTTCTCGCCGAACTTCTCTTCCCACAGCTTGGAGCGCACATCGCCCGGGGTGCGCCACCGGTCGACGAACTCGGCCGTGGCGCACGCGCCGCCGAGGTACTCGGCCAACACCGCGCCCTCCGCCGCGCCGCCGACCACGAGCGCGGACGCGCCGTCGCCGCCGGCCGCCTCGTCACCGCTGCCGGGCAGGCCCACGCGAATGTCCGAGCCCACGACGAGGGCGGTGCCCGCGCCGTC